>NZ_CAXBKN010000018.1:0-37045 GCF_963976135.1 uncultured Maricaulis sp. | reverse complement strand
TCTGGATGAATTTGCAGGCCGAGTTCGATCTGCGTCAGGCGCGCGCCACCAGCTGGCCAGCGATTGCGCCGCGGATTGTGCCGCACAGGGCGGCCTGAGCCGCTATGCTCTTCGCCACTCCAGAAAGAAATGGTTCTCATTCTCGCCGATCTCATTGAAGCCCTCGCGCCGATAGAGCGATCCGACCGGGTTCCATTTGAGATATTCCAACCGCACCGGGCGCGCCTCGGCTGCGGCCAGCGTCAGGCAATGGCGCAGAATGCGGGTGCCGCGACCCTGCTTCTGAACCTCTGGCGCGAGGTAGAATTCGCCGATCCGGATCCAGCTTTCCTCGCGATAAAACGCAATCGTGCCAATCGGAGCGCCATCTTCTGTGATCCTGAAAAGCGGTAGCGCCGCGAAGCGTTGGCGGTGGAAGTCGCGCTGCCAGCTTTCATCCCAACCCCATTTTGAGGTGATGTAGGGGCGGATGGCCTGGCGCTTCACCTCGAAGGAGAAGTCGAAATCGTCTTGGGAATCGCGAAGACGGGAAAAGCGGGTCGCTGGCGGCAGATCGGGAATTGTGAGGTCACAATCCATTTCCAATCACGCCATCCCCACACCCTTGAGGATCTGATACGACGCGATTACGCGGCCGAGCTGTTCCTCGCTCGAGCGGTCGCCGCCATTGGCGTCCGGGTGGAAGCGTTTGACCAGTTCGGCATAGCGGCGGCGCACGGTCGAGGGGTCGACATCGGGTTTGAGGCCCATTGTCTCCAGCGCCTTGGATTGCAGACGGCCCATGGTCTTTTCGCGCGGACCGTCCTCGTGCGTTTTCTTGTTGTCACCGAACGTGCCCATCGGGTCGGAGAAGCCGTCGGCGAAATCGCGGCTGGCGCGCTGGGCCTTGTGGCGCGAGCTGGTCGAATTGCGCCAGCCCCAGGTCGGACGATGGCCATAGGCCGAGGATTCGCGATAGGCCTGCGCCGCGCCCTCGCTCATGCCCTCGAAGAAATTCCACGATTTATTGTATTCCGAGGCATGGCTCTGGCAGAACCAGTAGAAATCGCTCAGCTGGTCATTTGATTTCGGGGCGCGGCTATTGCCATGGCTGCGGCAACCGGGCCATTCACACACGCGTTCCTCGGCCGAAGGTTTGTCCTTGGGCGGCTTGATGCGGATGTCTTTGAACCGCGGTGTATATTCGAAGGCGTCTGTCATAGCGTCCAAGTATGGTCATGCGCAGGTAAAGCGGCAATGAAACGAGTGTCAAAAAAGGTGAAATTAATGATGACCGTGAGAGATGAGATCGAAACGCGTCTGCGGGAGGCACTGGTTCCCGTGACCCTGAATGTCAGTGATGACAGCCATTTGCACGCCGGACACGCAGGTGCCCGCGAAGGCGGGCAGAGCCATTTCAGCGTTGATATCGTCTCCAGCCGCTTCGAGGGGCTGGGGCGCGTGGCCCGCCACCGGCTGGTGAATGAGACGCTGGCCGAGCAGCTCAAGGGCCCGATTCATGCGCTGGCGATCAAGGCGCGGGCGCCCGGCGAATAACCGGTCGCGCGCGCCGGTGGTCCAATCAGGCACAGCGGTCGTACTCTATCAAAACCCCTGTGGATTTCCGGAGTCGACATGCCCAAGTTCAATCTTTCACTTTGCCTGGTGCCTGTCCTCGCGCTCCTCGCCACAGGCTGCGCCGCCAATGGGCTGCAACAAGCCGATACGCTGAGCGACTACCGCAATCTGCAGAGCGGCGAGCGACGCCTGCTGCAAGTGCGCGAATGGGTGGATCCGCAAGCCCTGCAGGCCGTGGATGCCATCTATATTCCCCAGGCTGGTATCGTGCCGGGTGTGGTGGAGAATAGCGGAGTCGATCCGGCCCGTTTCAATCGCATTGTCGGCAAGCTGAACCAGACCATGTGCCGCCGGCTGGCGCGCGGGGGCTTTGAAATCACGGCCGATCCAGCGCTGGCGAGCCATCAGCTGCGGATGAATATCACCGGGTTTGAAACCACCAATCTGGTCAGCGCCGGGGCGTCGCGCGTGATCGGTTTCGCGATCCCGGGGCCGATCAGCCCGCGTATCCCCTTCGGCATTGGCGCCCTGGCGGTTGAGGGCGAAATGCTCGATTCATCCAATGCCCAGATCGCAGCCCTGACCTGGTCATCGCGCAACCACTTGGTATCGAGCGGTGGCTTTTCCGAAATCGGCGATGGCTACCGGCTCGCCCAGGTCTTCGCTGACAGTTTTGGCGATCTCATCGTCGAGGCCCGCGATTCCGTTGAGGGCGCCCGTGAAGAGACGGCGCGTGGCGTCTGCACGGACATGTTTGACGCGGCGACCGGCGAAGGGGCTGGCGATATCGCTCAGCTGCCGGGCGAAACGGCCGCCAATCCCTAGTCCGGGCTGGCGCTGACGCGCAATTGCGTGATCTGGTTGCGGCGGCGCTCGATGACTTCGAATCGGACACCGTGGAAGTGAAAGACCTGACCGCGTTCGGGAATCGTGCGGGCCTCGTGAATCACCAGGCCAGCGACCGTGACGGCCTCCTCATCGGGCAAATGCCAGTCGAGCGCGCGGTTGAGGTCGCGGATCGGCACAACACCATCGACCAGCCAGATGCCGTCAGCCTCCGGCCGGATACCCTCGACGGCAATGTCATGCTCGTCCTCGATCGCGCCGACGATCTCCTCGAGAATATCCTCCAGCGTCACCAGACCCATCAGCGCGCCGTATTCATCGACCACGAGGGCGAAATGCTCCCGCTTCTCGCGGAAGGCATTGAGCTGGTCGAGCACTTCGGTGGTTTCCGGCACGAACCAGGGTTCGCGCACAATGGCCCGGATATCGATCGTGGAGGGGTCGCCATCATTATCGTGCATGGCGCGCGCCAGATCGCGCGCATGCAGCACGCCAATGATATTGTCCGGCTCGCCCTGATAAAGCGGCAGACGGGTATGGGGGCTGTGCAGCGCTTCCTGGGCGATCTCGGCGGCGGGGCGTTCGACATCGATCATATGGATGGATTTGCGGTGCACCATGATGTCGTCAACGGTCAGCTCACGCAGGTCGAGCACACCGCCGAGCATGTCGCGGTCATTCTTCACCACGCCGCCATCCTCGTGATGCAGCGCGATCGTGCCGCGCAATTCGTCATGGGCCGAGAGAACCGGACCTTCGACCCGGGCACCGAGCAGGCGCAGGACGCCGCGCACGATGGCCTGTACTGCGCCGACGATCGGCGCGAACACGCGCACAATGACCAGCACGGGGCGGGATACGAATAGCGCGAAGCGCTCCGGATTGGACAGGGCATAGGTCTTCGGCATCACCTCGGCGAAAACCAGCACCAGCGCGGTCATCACCGCGGTGGCGATCCAGACACTGTGTTCGCCGCCGAGCATGCGGGCGAACAGCTGTCCGGTGAGCATCGAAGCGGCGATATTGACCAGATTATTGCCGAGCAGCAGCGATCCAAGCAGGCCTTCGCCGTCGCTGATCAGCAAATTGACCCGCGCGGCGTCAGGATTTTTGTCGCGCTCAAGCTGAAGGATGCGCGCCCGCGAGGTCGCGGTCAGCGAGGTTTCCGAACCGGAGAAAAAGGCCGACAGCATAAGCAGGCCAATAATCATCAGGGCGGGGCCAATCAGGCTCCAGTCGAGGCTCATGAGAGCGAAGTCTCCAAAAATGCGACAAGGTGTGCCGCGTCAATCCTAGGGTCTATCCACGCTTTGCCAATACCGCGGGCGAGAATCAAGGTGATTTCCCCGGCCTGGTTTTTCTTGTCATCACGCATGCGGGCTGCAAGGCGGCTGGCATCCCAGTCCTTGTGCGCCAGCGATGCGGCACTCCAGGGCAGGCCGACCCTGCGCAAATGCGTCTCGACCCGGTCCGCATCGCTGGCAGGGCATTCGCCGCGAGCGACCGAATAACGGAAGGCCAGCGCAATTCCTGCCGCGACCGCTTCGCCATGGCGGATCGCATCGCGCGGGGCCTCCGCCTCGAAGGCATGGGCGAAGGTATGGCCCAGATTGAGCAAGGCACGGCGGCCATGTTCCAGCTCGTCCTCGGCGACGATGCGTGCCTTGAAGGCAATGGCATCGGCAATCGCCCGGGCCAGGGGCGCGCCGTGCAGGACAGCGGCACCGGCCGCGTCGAGGCGGTCAAACATAGCTGCATCGCCGATCAGCGCCGCCTTGACGATTTCCGCATAGCCGGCGCGGCGTTCACGTTCGGGCAGGGTGGTGATGAAGGCCGTGTCGGCGATGACCAGGCGCGGCTGGTGGAAGGCGCCGGCGAAATTCTTGCCCTGGCGTGTGTTGATCCCGGTCTTGCCACCGACCGAGCTATCGACCTGGGCCAGCAATGTGGTCGGGATTTGCACGAAGTCGACGCCGCGCTTGGTGATGGCTGCGGCAAAGCCGGTCAAATCGCCAATCACTCCGCCGCCGAGGGCGATCACCGCTTCGGAGCGTTCGATATTGCGCTCCAGCAGGGCATCGACCAGTTGTTCAACGCCAGCAAAGCTCTTGGACGCCTCACCCGGCTCCATCACGATCGGGTCACAGGCGATGCCGGCCTTTGCCAATACAGCTGAGACGCGTTCCAGATGCAGCGGTGCAATATGGCTGTCGGTTACCAGAATGGCGCGGCGGCGCGGAAACAGGTCGGGCAGGCGCGCGGCCGCGGCTTCAAGCGCGCCTTCGCCAATCAGCACGTCATAGCCGCGCCTCCCGAGACCGACCGGCACTGTCAGAATTGAACTCACGCTTACGTCTCCCGGGCCATCAGAGCGGCGATAATTGCGTCCGCCGTTGCCTGGTGGGTTCCGGCTGACGCGTCGATATGGATATCGGCCTCTGCGTAGGCAGGCTGACGCGTTTCAAGCAAACGCTCAAGGATTTCCATCGGATCTCCATCCCGGAGAAGCGGTCGGGTGTCACGGCGCGCAACGCGCATTGCAAGTGTCCCGACATCGGCCTGCAGCCAGATCGAGATGGCTTTCTGTGCGATCAGGGCCCGCGTTTCAGGGTCGACAAAGGCGCCGCCGCCCAGCGCCAGCACCATGGGAGGTTCGTCGAGCAGGCGCGTGATCACACGACGCTCGCCATCACGGAAGGCGGCTTCACCGAAATCCTCGAATATTTCGCTGACCGTGCGGCCGGCCGCGGCCTCGATTTCATGGTCGGCATCGGCGAATGGACGGTTCATCGCCGCCGCCAGACGGCGTCCGACGGTGGTCTTGCCGGCGCCCATCAGGCCGATCAGAACGATTGTGCGGTCACGTAACGCAGTGCGGGTCATTCCATCGGTATAAAGCGTCTGGAAATCGCCGCAATCGGGGTTACCCTTGTCGCGCGGGTGTTTGCCATTCTGGTGGCGCGCCAATTGCACATGAGGAAGGTGAATTCATGCGGGGTTTTCTGGTCGGTCTGGTGGTTGTCGCCGGCGTTTTTGCGGCGGGCTTCGGCGCGCTGATTGTTATCGCGAACGGTCTCGAGCCGTCGCAGGAGGAAGTACGTGTCGAGCTGGACGATAATTTTCCGCGCTAGCGGCCTGGCCCTGATATTGGGCGGCACCGCCCTCGCACAGGGCCCGATCGAGGTTCAAAGTCTCGACGCGCTCGACCCGCTGGAAGTGGGTCTGCCCGGCGCTGCGCTGGGTATTTCGCTGTGGGATGGCAGCGATGCCGATATGGCCAGCCGGGTGCTGAACCGGCTGCCGGAGGCGAGCCGTGCCGGCTATGCCTCACCGGCTCTGGCTGAGCTGGCGCGTTCCGTATTGAGCTCAGGTGGCTATCCGCCGGCGGGCGGGCGTGGTGACCCGGCCCTGCCAGCGCTTCGTGCCGACCGTCTGTTGGCGGCAGGGGGCGTCTTTGAAGCCTATGACTTGCTCGAACGCACGCCCAATCTGAACCAGAATGAAGCGCTCTCGCGCCTGCACGCGGAAATGGCCTTTGCGACCGGCAATACCCGCAGCGCCTGCCACTCGGCCGATGCGCTGCTGCGCGGGCGTGAACAGGCCTACTGGCTGCGCGCGCGTGCTGTCTGTCTCGCGCTTGACGATCAAGACAGCGCGGCTGAACTGACCGCCGAGCTGGCCCGCAATATCAGTGCTGATGCCGGTTATGACGAGATGCTGTTCGCCCTGACGCTGGACGGCAATCCACCGCCAACCCTGCCGCCTGTTGATTCCGGCCTGAAACTCGCCATGGCCTTCCAGCTCGACAGCGAAACCGACCTGGATGCGCTCGATGTCAGTGGGGCGCCGGGTTGGCTGCAACGTTTCGTGCATGGCCGGGCAGCACCGGCTCCGGTCCCGGCCACCGAACCGGCTGCGGCGCTGGCAGGCGCTCTGGCGCAATCGGGCCCGGAGCGGACCCGCGCCCTGGAAACCGTGCTCATACAGGGCGTTGACCGTTCCATTGCGGCCGGTGCGTTGTCGGGATTGCTCGACGATGCTGCCAGCGCCAACCGTTTTGCCGTGGCAGCGCGGCGCTACGGCCGTGAAGTTCACACCATTCCGGTCACTCGCGAAACGCTCGCCGATGGCTATCGCTTTGCCCTGGCGGCGCTGATGAGCGGCGATCTGAACACCGCCTCGCAATGGCGTGATGCCCTGATGGATGGGCCGCCCCGGCCACTGCCGACCGTGGTTTACGACGAAACCGGCAAGCCACTCGAATCGTTCGACACCGCCATGACGAGCGAGGTCCCGCCGGCCTGGGTGCCGCCATCGCCGCGCCGCATGGTCAATCTCGATCTGGCGATTGCCATCGCCCGCGACCGGCTTGCCGGCGATCAGGCGGCAGCATTGCTGGGCGCGCATTTCGAGGCCTATGGCCCGGCGGCGCTGGCTGACATGCTGGCATTGAACCGGCTTGGTGCTGACGAGGTCGCGGGATTGCGCCCGGGATTGCTGTCATTGGCTCCCGTAAGTCTTGGACCGGAAGTGCTGGCGATGGAAGCGGCGGCCCGGTCGGGTGCCAGTGCCGAAGCGGCCCTGCTGGCGATTGCCGTTCTGGCAAGCCCGCAGCTCAATGCCGAGACGCTCAGCCGTTCGGCTATTGTGCTCGATCAGCTCGGGCTGCGCCGGGCTGCGCTTGACCTGCTGCTGGAACGGCTGGTCGCGAGGGCGGTGTGAGCACGGGGCCGGAGATCGACCTCTTCCTCGACATGATGGCCGCCGAGCGCGGCGCCGCACGCAATACGCTCGACGCCTATGCACGGGACCTGACCGATGTTTCGGCCAGGCTGGGCGCGCGCGGCGTCACGCTGGCACAGGCGGGTACAACCGATCTGGAGCAGGTCCTCGCCGGGATCGAATCCGATGGCCTGTCGGCGGCGACGGCGGCAAGGCGGCTGTCGGCGATGAAGCGATTCTATCGCTTCCTGCTCTCGGAAGGCCGGCGCAGTGACGATCCCTGCACGCCGTTGCGCGGTCCGAAACAGGGGCGAAGCCTGCCGAAAATCCTCAGCGAAGCGGATGTCGACGCCCTGTTTGCTGCCGTCGCTGACCTGCCAGGCGCTTCGGGCCTGCGCACCCGGGCGCTGCTGGAAATTCTCTATGCCGGCGGATTGCGGGTGACCGAACTGGTCTCCCTGCCGCTCAGCGCCTTCATCCCGACCGAACGCTGCATCTTTGTCACGGGCAAGGGCGGGCGCGAACGCCTGGTGCCGCTGACCGCCTCGGCGCTCGACGCCATGGCCGCCTATCGCGATGCACGGGCTGCACATTTGCCGCCGGTCAAATCCGGGAAGCAGAAAGCGCAGCGCTTCCTCTTCCCCTCGCGCAGCGCCAAATCGGGCCATCTGACCCGCGAGCGCTTCGCCCAGATCCTGCAGGAGGTCGCGCTGGTGGCGGGCCTCGACCCGGCGCGGGTGTCGCCGCACGTGCTGCGCCATGCCTTCGCGACGCATTTGCTGGCGCGCGGCGCCGATCTGCGCTCGGTCCAGCTCTTGCTTGGCCATGCCGATGTCTCGACGACGCAGATCTATACCCATGTGCTCGATGAGCGCCTCAAATCGCTGGTCGAGACCGCGCATCCGCTGGCCCGCAAGACCTGAAGCCGATCATCATGCACGCCTGTTCGCTGACAGTATTGCGGACTTGTGACGCCCGGCGCGGCTGGTTAGGTTCAGACCCTCCTTAAACGTCCACAGGCGTTACACCGGCATGTCCGATCCTACGCGTACCTATCTCGATTTCGAACGGCCGCTGGCCGAGCTGGAAGCCAAGATCGAAGAGCTTGAAACCCTCTCCGGCACGGGCGGCGGCGATGCGCCAGATATGGCCGAAGAGACAGCGAAATTGCGTCAGAAGGCGTCCGAACAGCTCGCGACCCTCTATGGCAAGCTCGACCCCTGGCGCAAGACCCAGGTCGCGCGTCACCCCGAGCGCCCGCATTTCCGCGATTACCGCAAGGCGCTGATCGAGGATTTCGAGGAATTGTGCGGTGATCGCCGATTCTCCGAGGATCCGGCCATTGTGGGTGGTCTTGGGCGTTTCCGGGGCCGCTCCGTGGTCGTGATCGGCCATGAGAAAGGCCATGATACCGAAAGCCGCCTGCATCATAATTTTGGCATGGCGCGGCCTGAAGGCTATCGCAAGGCGATCCGGATCATGGATCTGGCCGAGAAATTCAATCTGCCCGTCCTGACCTTTGTCGACACCGCCGGTGCCTATCCCGGTCTTGGCGCTGAAGAACGCGGCCAGGCCGAAGCGATTGCGCGCTCGACCGAGCGCTGCCTGACACTGGGCACGCCGCTGATCTCGGTCATCACCGGTGAAGGCGGCTCCGGCGGCGCGGTTGCTCTGGCCAGCGCCAATGTGGTGATGATGCTAGAGCACTCGATCTATTCGGTGATCTCGCCGGAAGGCTGTGCCTCGATCCTGTGGAAGGATCAGGCCAAGGCCAAGGATGCCGCCGTCGCGATGAAAGTCACGGCACCGGATCTGCTCGGCTTCAAGATTATTGACGAGATCATCCCCGAGCCGATCGGTGGGGCGCATCGCCACCCGGTGGAGACCATGCGCTCGGTCGGCAATGCCATCGAGGCCCATCTGGCCAAGCTGGATGGTCTGTCGGACAAGGAATTGCGTCAGAAACGCCGTGAGCGCTTCCTGGCCATCGGCCGCGCCGGCGGCGGCGCCTTCTAGGCCGGGCTGCGGCGAATTCGAAGATTCATCTCAGCACCACCTCAAGCCAGGGCAATTCCCGCCCCGGGAACACTTCCGAGCTGCGCATTTCGACGCGCCGGGCGCCCATGTGCAGATAGGCAGGTTCGGCGTAAGGGTCTGACAGGATCGTCATCACCGGCAAGCCCAGCGCCTTCAATTGCGCCTTGGCGTGCTCGAACAGCAGGCGACCGGCCCCGCGCCCGATTGCTTCGGGATCGATGAACAGAAGATCGAGTGAGCCGCCATGGCCCTCGGGGTCAATCTGGCAGACGCCGAGCGGGGTACCGTCAACGGCCTCCGCGACGGTGGCATGGCCCGAGCTGATCGCGTCATCAGTGACTTTGAGATAGGGTTCGACCGCAGCCATAAAGGCGGCATCATAGCCCCAATGGGCCTTGGAGCGCAGGCATAGCGCCGACAGCGCCTGCGCCTCGCCCGGGCGGGCAGGGCGCAGGCGGATATCAGGCTTCCCTGGTGTCGCGATTGCCAATGGCGCCATGGCATTGCTTGTATTTCTTGCCGGAACCGCAAGGGCAGGCCGCATTGCGTGCCACGCGGCCCCAGGTCTCCGGCTTGGTCGGATCGGCCGGTTCGGACGTCCGGCGCTGGGTCGGCGCGACGCGCGATGCGACGGGGCCGGATTCGGGGCCCGCCATTTCATTGCGACCCGTGCGTGGATCGATATGCGTCGCGGTGAGATCCTGTGGCACTTGTGGCTGCGCCGGTGCCCGCTCAAAGCGGATCAGCATCAGCTGCTTCGTCACCTCAACGCGCAGGCTGTCCATCATCTTCTCGAACAGCGCGAAGGCTTCGGTCTTGAACTCGTTGAGCGGATCGCGCTGGGCATAGCTGCGCAAGCCGATCATCGAACGCATGGCGTCGAGATTTTGCAGATGCTCGCGCCAATTCTGGTCAATGGCCTGCAGCAGGAAGGATTTCTCGATCCGGCGCATCAGGTCGGGACCGCCATTGGCAGCTTTCTCGGCATAGGCCCGGTCGGCGGCTTCGGTGACGCGTTCGAGGATTTCCTCGTCGGCAATGCCCTCTTCCTTGGCCCAGTCGGTGACGGGTAGATCAAGCCCGAATATTTCGCGCAATTCGGTGTCCAGGCCTTCGACATCCCACTGGTCGGCATAGACTTTTGGCGGGATGTGCTGGACGACGAGGTCCTCGGCGGTCTGGTGGCGCATGTCCTTGACGACATCTGCGACATCGGTCGAGGTCATGAAATCAATGCGCTGCTCGAAGACGGCCTTGCGCTGATCATTCATGACGTCATCATATTTGAGGACGTTTTTGCGGATGTCGAAATTGCGCTGCTCGACCTTTCTCTGCGAGGTCTCCAGCGCCTTGGACATCCAGGGGTGAGTGATCGCTTCGCCCTCTTTCAGGCCAAGTGTTTTCATGATGCCGTCCAGGCGTTCCGGCGCGAAAATGCGCAGCAGGTCATCCTGGACGGAAATGTAGAATTTCGACCGGCCCGGATCGCCCTGGCGGCCGGTACGGCCCCGCAGCTGGTTATCGATACGGCGGCTCTCATGGCGCTCGGTGCCAAGAACATACAGACCGCCCGCAGCGAGCGCGATGTCTCGCTTGGCGGCGATATCGGCCGCGATCACGGTTTTCTGGGCCGCGATGGCGGCCTCATCGGGCTCGACGCCTTTTTCAGCCTGTTCGGCCTTCCATTGCATCATGCGCATGTCGGCATTGCCGCCAAGCTGAATGTCGGTCCCGCGGCCGGCCATATTGGTGGCGATCGTGATCGCCCCCGGCACACCGGCCTGGGCGACGATCAGGGCTTCCTGTTCGTGATAGCGCGCATTGAGCACATTATGCTCGAGCGGGATGAGCTTGAGCATCTCCTTGAGCGGGCGTGCATCAGGGCGGCCGGATTTCTTGAAGGCTTCGATCTCGGCATCATCCTTGGGGTAAAGATGTCCGAGCGTTTCGCGGAAAGTCTTCTTGTCGCTAAGCAATTTTGACAATTGCTCGGACTTCTCGATCGAGACCGTACCGACAAGCACGGGCTGGCCGCGCTCCTTGCAATCGACCAGATCATCGACGATCGCCGCGTATTTATCGATCATGGTCCGGAAGACTTCGTCTTCATTGTCGATCCGCGCGATCGGCCGGTTGGTCGGAATCTCGACCACTTCCAGCTCATAGATCGAGTGGAATTCGTCGGCCTCGGTTACAGCCGTACCGGTCATGCCGGCGAGCTTCTTGTAGAGGCGGAAATAATTCTGGAAGGTGACGGAGGCCAGCGTCTGGTTTTCCGGCTGGATCTTGGTGCCTTCCTTGGCCTCGATCGCCTGGTGCAGACCATCCGAGAGGCGGCGGCCCTGCATCATGCGGCCGGTGAACTCATCGATCAGGAGAACTTCCTCGTCCTTGACGATATAGTCCTTGTCGATGTGGAAGATCTTGTGGGCCTTCAGGGCCTGGTTGACGTGGTGGACGATTGACACATTCTCGATGTCGTACAGATCGCCTTCCTTGAGCAGGTCATTCTCACGCAGCAGGCGTTCGATCTCTTCATTGCCCTCTTCCGTCAGCAGGACAGAGCGTGCCTTTTCGTCGATCTCATACGTGTCATCGCCGAGCTGCGGGATCAGCGCGTCGATTGTCTTGTAGAATTCTGTACGGTCTTCGGTGCGGCCGGAAATAATAAGGGGCGTCCGGGCCTCATCGATCAGGATCGAATCGACTTCATCGACGAGGGCATAGGCATGGCCGCGCTGGACCATTTCCTCGATCGAGTATTTCATATTGTCGCGCAGATAATCGAAGCCAAGCTCGTTATTGGTCGCGTAGGTGATGTCGCAGGCATAAGCCTCGCGGCGTTCCTGGTCAGACTTGCCGTGGGAGATAACGCCGGTCGTCATGCCCAGTTGCGCGAAGACCTTGCCCATCCACTCGGAATCCCGCGTGGCGAGATAATCATTGACCGTCACGACGTGGACGCCGGTGCCGGGCAGGGCGTTCAGATAGCTTGGCAAGGTGGCGACGAGCGTCTTGCCCTCACCGGTCTTCATTTCGGCGATCGAGCTGTCATTGAGCACAATGCCGCCCATCAGCTGTACGTCATAGGGACGCAGACCCAGCGCCCGGTCCGCCGCTTCGCGAACAGCCGCGAAGGCTTCCGGCAGCAGATCGTTGAGCTTGGCGCCCTGTTCCAGACGGGCGCGGAATTCGGCAGTCTTGCCCCGGAGGGCATCGTCGGAGAGCGCCTTGTACTCGGCCTCCAAAGCATTGATTTGATCGACAACCGGCTTCATGCGGCGCAGTTTGCGGCTGGTTTCGGTTCCGAAGATCTTGCGGGCAAGTGAGAGCATGGGGTCTGGCTTTGCGAACAACGGTTGGGCTAGCAAGTGCGCAGGGGCCAGTTCAATGGACCGGCGCAGGCGCTGGCATTGCTTTGAAACGTCTGGCTGACTTAAGGATGGGGGCATTCAGTGTCAATCAAGCCGCGCGGCACAGTATGCGTCCGCATGGCCCGGCGAGGTGAAGTTGGTGTCGATGAAAAGTCTGTTTGCAGCAAGCTTGGCGCTTGTCGTGCTTGCCGGATGCGGCCCTGAGCCGCGTCGTACTGCCGCTGATTTCGGACCAGCCGGTTCTGCGCTGTCATTGGATGAGCGCGATCCGGTCATGGCGCGGGTCGACGGTACATTGATCCGCCGTTCCGATGTCGAGCGCGAGGCAGCCAGCCAGGCTGAGGGGAGTGAATCCGCTCCCGCGGCACCGGGCAGCGCCGCATTCCAGGCGATTCTCGACGAGTTGATCGATCAGCGTCTGCTGGCAATGGAAGCAAGGCGGCGCGGGCTCGACCAGTCGGAAGAAGCCTTGCGGCGACTGGCGCTCGCCGAAGAACGTATTCTGGGCAATGTCCTGGTGGAAACCGCCCTGGCCAGTGCGGTCAATGAAGAGACAATCGAGCGGATCTATCAGGAACAGGTGCAATTAATCCCGCTCGGTGAAGAAGTGCGGGCGCGTCATATCCTTGTCGATACCCGCGAAGAGGCCGAAGCGATCCGTGCGCTGGTGGATGCCGGCCAGGATTTTGCCGCGCTCGCCGTGCGTATGAGCCAGGACCAGGCGACGCGGATCCAGGGTGGTGATCTGGGCTATTTCACCCGCGAAGGCGTGCTGCCTGCCTTCGGGGCGGTGGCGTTCCGGACCGGAGAGGGCGAGACTTCGCAGCCATTCGAAACCGAATTTGGCTGGCATATCCTCCACGTCATTGACCGGCGGCGCGAGCCGCCGCCCTCGCTGGAAACCCTGCGGCCCAATATCGTGCGCTTCTATACCTTCGACCAGCTGGAGGGCCTGATTGACGGATTGCGGCGGCAGGCGGTCATTGAGCGGCCGCAATTGGCGCCGCCGGGCATCACGCTCGGTGCCGAGGGCGAGGGCGAAGGCGCCGCGGACGGCGGGCTCCTGCCTGAGGACGCCGGTGCCGAGGCGGATGATCCGGTCGCCGATCCCGGCTAAGACCTGCTTAACCGCCTTCCTGCACCTGCCCTTAACGGAGTTTGTTCATAATGGATGCTCGTGGCCCCAAACCGGTCCTTTATGTCGCTGCCTGTGCTTTGCTTGATGCGGATGGCCGTATCCTCATTGCCAGGCGCCCAGAGGGGAAGCCGATGGCGGGCCTTTGGGAATTCCCCGGCGGCAAGATCGAGCCGGGCGAGACACCGGAGCAGGCTGTGGTTCGCGAACTGCGTGAAGAGCTGAGTGTCGAACCGTGTGAACGGTGCCTGCACCCGTTCGCCTTCGTCTCTCACGCCTATCCGGACTTCCACATTGTGATGCCCTTCTTCCTGTGCCGGACCTGGGATGGTTTCCCCCAGCCCAATGAGGGCCAGGAACTCGCCTGGGTGCGCAAGGAAAAGCTGCGCGACTTCAAGATGCCGGCCGCCGACATGCCGCTGGCTGCCGAATTGAGGGATCGCCTGTGATGTCGATGCTGAAACGATTTATCCGCGATGAAAGCGGTGCGACGGCGATCGAGTACGGCATGATCGCGGCAGCGATGGCGACGGTGATCCTCGGTCTCTGGGCAACTTTTGGTCCGGCCGTGGCCCGGCTTTATGAGGATGTCGCCGGCGCGCTTTAGCGCCCGGCCTTTTCGCCCGCGGATTCCTCTGTCACACCCAGCGCATCGGCCAGTCTGACCGTCGCCGAGCCGGGTCGCTTGGCGACCGGCTGATCGGGATGCGGGGCCCAGCCTGCGGCGTGGACGATCTCGAATGTGGCGCGGATACGCCCGTCAGGGTCGGAGAAGCGCTCGGCATAGATTTCTGCCATCCGCACGAACAAGGCGCGTGTCGCCGGGGTGCGGGGTCGGTCGGTCAGAATACTGGTTTCGCCCATGCCACGCAGATCGGCCATCAGCGCGAAGGCATTGTCATAGCGCACCGTGACACGGTCGATATCGGCGACCGGCATGGTGAAGCCGGCGCGCTGCAACAGCGCCGCGATATCAAAAGTGCCGGCCAGTGGGGAGACGCGCGCATGGGCACCGCCACTCAGCTCGGCCTCGGCAGCCATCAGGGATTGGCGCAATTCGGTCAGGCTATTGCCGCCCAGCAGCGCGGCGGCCAGAAAACCATCCGGCTTCAGCGCCCGGCGCAATTGCACCAGCACGCCGGGCAGATCATTGGTCCAGTGCAGGCCAAGCGGTGCGAGGATCAGGTCGAGGCTGGCATCGGCGAAAGGCAGCCGCTCTTCATCCAACGCCAGGGCCGGGCCCTCGAGCCGGGCTGTGATCGCCGGTGCGAGATCGCTTTGTGCGACCCAGCCCGTCTTGCTGCCGGCATGGCGCTGACGAAATTCTGGTTGCAGACCGGGGCCGCCGCCGAGGATTACGCCATTGTCAAAATCGCGCATGACGCCCTCGACCCGGTCGCAAATATCGTCAAACGCCCGTTGCACGAGAAAATTGTATGATTGTATGCTGCCCGCCGCACGGTGGCGGTGCTGGCGCAGCAGGCCTCGATCGAACAAGAGCGGGGGCAGGTCGGGTGACATGCAGCCGATATGCCTTTTGCGGCGCGTCAAGGGAAGGGCCCGGTGTGAGCAAGCGCGTTCTGACAGCAATCGCCGATGCGATCTGGCCGCCGGTCTGTCCGGTGCGCAGTGTGCCGGTCGATGCCAGCGGCCGGCTGGATGCAAGTGCCTGGCACGGGCTGGATTTTCTCGCGGCGCCCTGGTGCGATTGCTGTGGCCTGCCCTTTCCCTACCCGTCGGGAACCGGCACCGATACCGGAATATTGTGCGCCACCTGCATGGCCCGTCCCCCCAAATTCGACCGCGCCCGGGCACCGCTCGCCTATGGCGACGTCTCGCGGCAATTGGTGCTGGGCTTCAAGAATGGCGGCCGGCGCGAGATGATCGACCAGTTCGGCCGCTGGATGGCCCAGGCCGGCGCATCCTGCCTGGAGGGGGCAGACTATATCCTGCCGGTTCCGTTGCACTGGCGCCGCCTGCTGGCGCGGCGCTATAATCAGTCGGCCTTGCTGGGGCAGGCCCTGTCGCGTCAGACCGGCGTGCCGATGCGGGCCGGCTGGCTGTTGCGGTCGCGGGCGACGCCGAGCCAGGCCGGCAAGAGCGTGTTGTCGCGAAGGCGCAATATGGCGGGCGCGTTCCGCATCGCCCCGGGGCACCGGCTTGACGGCAGCCATATTGTTCTGGTCGATGATGTCTTCACAACCGGGGCGACCGCTTCGGCCTGCGCGCGCCAATTGCGGCGTGCCGGAGCTGAAGTTGTGACTGTTGTGACGCTCTGCCGTGTTGTACGCGCCAGCGATCCCACTATGTAAGGCGTAAAGGAGTCCCCAATGGCTAAAGTGACCATCTATACCCGACCCATGTGTGGCTATTGCGCCCGCGCGGTCTCGCTGCTGAAGTCGAAGAAAGTCGCATTCGAGGAAATCGATGCCGGATTCGACCAGACCAAGCGCGAGGAAATGGTGCAGCGCTCCAAGGGCGGACGCACTTTCCCGCAGATCTTTATCGGCAAGGACCATGTCGGCGGTTGTGATCAGCTCATGGCGCTGGAACGCGCGGGCAAGCTGGACGCAATGCTGAGCCTGTAATGAGCACGATCGCGACAGCGCTGATCCAGATGCGGTCCGGGATCGATCCCGCCGTCAATCTGGCTATGGCCTGCGATCTGATCCGCCAGGCAGCAGCGCGCGGCGCAACCCTGATTGCGACACCGGAAACGACGCATCTGGTGCAAAAGGATGCCGGGCACGCCTTTGCCGTGATGCGATCACCTGACGAGGATCCAGCGATCCCGGCCTTCGCGGCCCTGGCGAAAGACCTCGGCGTCACGCTTCTGATCGGCTCGCTGGCCGTCAAACTGGCGGACCGCCGGGCTGCCAACCGCTCCTTCCTGTTCGCGCCGGACGGGCGATTGCTCGCCAGTTACGACAAGGCGCACATGTTTGATGTCGGTTTGGGGCAGGGTGAAACCTACCGCGAATCCGCGAATTACCGGGCCGGTGACCGGCTGGTGCTGGCCGATATCGGCGCGGCGCGGCTCGGGCTGTCGATCTGCTATGATGTGCGCTTCGCCTATCTCTATCGACGCCTGGCCCAGGCCGGGGCGCAGATTCTCACTGTGCCGGCCGCCTTTACCCGGCCAACCGGGCGGGCTCATTGGGAAATCCTGTTGCGCGCGCGGGCGATCGAAACCGGTTCCTGGGTGATCGCGCCGGCCCAGGGCGGGCTGCACGAGGATGGACGCCGCACCTGGGGCCATTCCATGATTGTCGACCCCTGGGGCGCTGTAACGGCCATGCTTGATCATGATGAGCCGGGGATTCTGCTGGCCGAGTTGAATATGGACAGGGTTGCCGATGCCCGTTCGCGCATTCCGGCCCTGTTGCATGACCGCGAGCTGGGCGGGCCGGACGAGATGATCCTGCGATGATCCGCTATGCGCTCCTTTGTGATCAGGAGCACCGGTTCGAAGCCTGGTTTTCGAACTCTGCCGCCTTTGACGAGCAAAATGATCGCGGCCTGGTCGAGTGCCCGCAATGCGGTTCGGTGACGGTGCGCAAGGCGGTGATGTCACCGGCGGTCTCAACCTCGCGCAAACGCGATGCGACCCCGGAAGCAAAGCTGAAGGCGATGGCCTCGCAAGTGAAGGCGCATATTCGCAATAATTTCGACTATGTCGGTGAGGATTTCGCGGCCGAGGCGCGCGCCATTCACGCCGGCGACAAGCCGGACCGCCTGATCTATGGCGAGACCTCGCCCGAAGAGGGCGAGGCCTTGCGCGAAGAGGGGGTTCCGGTGGCACCCTTGCCGGACGCGCTTGCGCCGACGCCGCCGAAGAAGGCGAATTGATGGGCAGTTCCCGGCATCAAGCTTGCGGTTTGCGCGCGACCACCATGTAGTTCACGCTGGTATCATCGCCCAGTGTCCATTGGTCATTGAGCGGGTTGTAGCTGACGCCGACCGCGTCATCCGTCTCCATACCGCCTTCATGCAGGGCGGCGGTGAGTTCTCGGGGCTGGACCAGTTTATGGAAGCGATGCGTGCCGCGCGGCAGCCAGCCCATCACCCATTCCGCGCCGACAATGGCGAGTGCAAAGGCCTTGGAGGTCCGGTTGATCGTGGCGCAGATCATGAGCCCGCCCGGCTTTACCAGCGCCGAACAGTCGACGAGGAAAGTGTGGGGATTGGCGACATGCTCCATCACTTCCAGATTGAGCACGACATCGAAGGGGGGCTCACCGGTCTCGATCAATTGCTCGGCAACACCGTGGCGATAGTCGATCTCAAGTCCCTGTTCGGCGGCATGCACCGAGGCGGTCTTCACATTCGCTTCGGCGGCATCGACACCGGTGACGGCGGCGCCGAGGCGGGCCATGGGTTCAGACGCCAGCCCGCCGCCGCATCCGATATCGAGGACGCGCAAACCTTCGAAGGGGCGTGTCCCGGAGCGGCCGAAATGGCCGCAGATCGTGTCGCGAATGAAGGCTAGCCGGATCGGGTTGAATTTGTGCAACGGCTTGAACTTGGAGTCCGGATCCCACCATTCTGCAGCAATGCGCGAGAATTTCTCGACTTCCTCCGGATCGACCGAAGGGCGGGAGAGGGTTTCCGGTGCGGCAGTGCTGGCCATGCCTGTTCTCCTGGTGCGCGAAATCTCGCGATATTGCGTTCGGGCGTTGCGTACAAGGCTTCGCCCAAGTAGGAAACCGCGATAGCACTGCGGTGGCGATCCGCGATATCCTGACAGCCATATTATGGCCCTACCGGACGGGCTAATCGAGCCGGGTGCGACGTTTTGCACAGTCATGGCTTCGAAAATCAGCGAGGGCAGCCGGAATGACACGTGTCGTTGCCAAATTTGGCGGGAGTTCGGTCGGCACGATCGAGCGTATCCGTCATGCTGCCGGCCTTGTCGCCGATGCGGTTGCGCGCGGCGAAACGCTCGCAGTCGTGGTCTCTGCCATGGCTGGCGAGACGGATCGGCTGCTTGGACTGGCCGGCGAGTTCGGTGCCGGGCTGGGTGATGCAGAAACCGATGTTGCGCTCGCCGCCGGCGAGCAGGTGGCCGCGGCGCTGATGGCGCTGGCGCTGCGCGAGCGCGGTCTGCAGGCGCGTTCCTTCCTCGGCTGGCAGGCGCCCGTCTTCACCGATGGTCCACCGGGCGCGGCCCGGATCGCCGGCATGGAGGCCGCCGGCTTCGAAGCGGCGATGGCGGCCGGTATCATACCGGTTCTGGCCGGCTATCAGGGTATTGCCGAAGACGGCGGGCTGCGCACGCTCGGGCGTGGCGGTACTGATCTCTCCGCGGCGGCCCTGGCTGCTGCGCTCGGTGCGCGCTGCGATATCTACACCGATGTCGACGGCGTCTACACCACGGATCCGCGCATTGAACCGGCGGCACGCCGGCTGGACGCGATCAGTCATGACGAAATGCTTGAGCTGGCGGCCCAGGGTGCCAAGGTCTTGCAGGCGCGTTCAGTCGAGTTCGCGAAGTCGCGCCATGTGCCGATGCGGGTCCTGTCCAGCTTTCTTGCCGCCGGCCAGAGCCGTGGCACCGATATCGTCGCCGACCGCGATATCGCCGAGCGTCGTGTCGTGTCGGGTGTCGCCTATGCCCGCGACCAGGCCCGTATCGCGGTTCTGGGTGCCGCGCCGCACTCGCGCTTTGCCAGCGAAACCTTTGCCATTCTCGCCAATGCCGAAATCGGCGTCGACATGATCGTCCAGGCCCATGGACGCGAGCCGGATACGGTCAATCTGGAATTTTCAGTTGCGCACCGTGACCTTGATCGTGCCCAATCAGCCCTCGAACAGGGATTGCCGGGATTGCGGATCGGTTCGGAAACCGGGCTTGCCAAGGTCTCGGTCGTTGGTGCCGGCCTGCGGCAACGGGCCGATGTCGCCCGATCACTGTTCGGCGTGCTCGATCAAAGCGGGATTGCGGTAAAAGTACTGGCAACGTCCGAGATCAAGATCTCGGCGCTGATTGATAATGACGCGGTCGAGCGCGCCGTGCGGGCGCTGCACGCGGCCTATGGCCTGGATCGAATGGGGAATTGATGGAAGCGAAAACGCCCAATACCCGTGACCCGCGCCGCCTGCTCAGGCGTATGCGCGAGCTGATGGCGACGCGTGAGAATGCCCAGGACCGGCTCGACCACCTGACCACGCTGATCGCCGATGAGGCCGGCTGGGACGTGTGTTCGATCTATCTGGCCCGGCGCTCCAGCGCCCTCGAACTATGCGCCACCCACGGATTGAAGGCTGAAGCCGTCCACCATACCCGCCTGCAACCTGGTGAGGGCCTGGTTGGTCTGGTGGCGCGGCGGGCGCGCCCGTTTGCGACCTTTGATGCCCGTTCGCACCCCGCCTTTTCCTACCGGCCTGAGACCGGTGAGGAGCCCTTCAATACCTTTGTCGGCGTGCCGATCCTGCGCGGTGGCCGCCTGGTCGGAGTGTTGACGGCGCAGTCAGCGGTCGAACGCCAGGTTGGCGAGGACGAGATCGACTCGCTGCAGACCGTGGCCATGGTGCTGGCCGAGATTGTGGCTTCCGGCGACATTGTGGATTCCGAGGAAATGGCCGGCCTCGATGTGCGCCAGTCCAAGCCGGAACGGCTCCAGGGCGGGGCGTTTTCCGGCGGGCTGGTCAAGGGTGTGGCGGTGTTGTTCGAGCCGCATGTCGGTTCCGACCGTTTGATCTCCGAAGATGCGGCAGGCGAAGAGGACCGGCTCGACACGGCGATCGACGGATTGCGCTCCTCGATCGATGACATGCTGGAAAGCGGGCGCGTGCCCTTCGGTGGCCCGACGCGCGACGTGTTGCAGGCCTATCGCATGTTTGCCCATGATCGCGGCTGGCTGGAACGTCTGCGCGAGGCGGTCCGGCTCGGACTGACGGCGGAAGCGGCGATCGAGCGCGTGCGCAATGAAAACCGGGCCCGTTTGATGAAGGCGGCCGACCTGACCTTCCGCGAACGGCTTCATGACCTGGAAGATCTGGCCAATCGTCTGCTGCGTCATCTCGACGGAAAGACGGCGCCGCAGCTCGATCTGCCCGATAATGCGATCCTGATTGCCCGCAATATCGGCCCTGCCGAACTGCTTGATTTCGACCGCACCAAACTGCTTGGCGTGGCGCTGGAAGAGGGGTCGGCTTCCTCCCATGCGGCCATTGTCGCCAAGGCCCTCGGCATCCCCCTGATAGGCCGCCTTGAAGGCGCACTCGATCGTGCGGAGAATGGCGATCCGGTGATCCTCGATGCCGAGTTCGGCGTGTTGCATATCCGCCCGACCGCCGATGTGATCGAAGCCTATGACGAGCGCCTGCAAGCCCTGTCGCTTCGCCGCCTCTCCTATGCGGAGATGCGCGGCCCGTCGGTGACGCTGGATGGGACCCGGATCGGTCTGCACATCAATGCCGGCCTGCTGGTTGAATTGAGCCATCTCGAACAGGCCGGAGCTGATGGCGTCGGGCTGTTTCGCACCGAATTCCAGTTCATGGTTGCCGACACCCTGCCGCGGCTCGATGCCCAGGCAGCGGTCTATCGCGCCGTGCTCGATGCGGCCGACGGCAAGCCGGTCGTGTTCCGGACCCTCGATTTGGGCGGCGACAAGGTGGCGCCCTTCGCGCCCTCAATGGTCGAACCCAATCCGGCGCTGGGCTGGCGCGCCATCCGCATGGGTCTCGATCGGCCCGGTCTGTTGCGCTACCAGCTGCGCGCCCTGATCCAGGCTGCCGCCGGCCGGCCGCTGCATGTGATGTTCCCGATGATTTCCGCACCGTGGGAGATGCGCGCGGCTCGCGCCATGCTCGAGCGGGAATTGCAGCATGCCGAGCATAACGGGCATCCCGTCCCGTCGGAGGTCAAAATCGGCCTGATGCTTGAAACCCCCGGCATCGCCTGGGCGATCGAGCATGTGATCGATGCCGTCGACTTTGTGTCCGTCGGTGCCAATGATCTGATGCAGTATTTCTTCGCCGCCGACCGGCAAAACGCCCGTGTCTCGGATCGGTACGATGTGCTCTCTCCGGCGGCGCTCGGCCTGTTCCGGCAAATCCGCAATGCTTGTGCCAAGCATGATGTTCCGGTGTCGGTTTGTGGGGAGATTGCCGCCAAGCCGCTGGAGGCTGCAGTCCTGATAGGGCTTGGTTACCGAAGTCTTTCCATGGCTACCGGCAATCTGGGCCCGATCAAGAAAATGGTCTCCGGGCTCGACGCCGCCAAGCTTGGCACCTGGCTTGCTAGCCGTATGGATAGCCCGGCCGATAGCTTGAGACCGCTCTTGCTGAACGCCGGTGCCGAAGCCGGATTACCTGGCGAGGCTGTTGAAAACGGGCGCAGAATTTGATCTTATGGTTAAGAGTGGTCCGGGTAAGTCCCGATCATCTGCCCTGAGTGAGCATTCGGCCCCGGTCGGGGGAGGGGTTTAGGGTATGTCGAGTCAAATAGGAATGGCGGGTTTTGTGCCAGTAGATGCGGTGTTTTCGGAGAGTGGCGCGAGTTATGTGCAGCATTCAGCGGGTGACCGGCTGCGCGAGGCACGCACCAAGGCGGGCCTGACGCTTGATCTGGCAGCTGCCCGTACGCGCATCCGCCGTGATTACCTTGAAGCCCTTGAAACCATGGACACACGCGGCCTGCCGGCGCGTGCCTATGCAATCGGCTATCTGCGGACCTATGCCAGCTTTCTGGCGATTGAACCGGTTGGCATTGTCGAGCAATTCAAGCGTGAGGTTGATACCGAGACCGGCCGTGCCGTGCCCTCGGCTTCGGCCAAGACGCGCGACCCGATCAAATTGCCGCGCGGTGCCTTCGGCGCCGTTCTCATCCTGGTTTGTGTCGCGTCGGTCGCCTGGTGGTATGCCGAGCAATCGCCATCATTCGGCGTGATCGCCAATATGCCTTCGCCGCCCGATGCGGCTCCGGAGTGGGCACGGGCTGATTTTCAACCCGCTCGCCTTCCGGCCGATGTCGGAACGATCTGGACCGGCGTTCCCCTTGGCGATGTCGCCGAAACGGACCGGCTGACGCTGCGTGCCACGGCGCCGACGACGCTGGAAGTCCAGGACGCTTCGGGCCGGATCCTGTATTCGCGCACGCTGGCAGCCGGTGATGTCTATCAGGCGCGCGAAGACGGGCTGACCTTTTCGGCGTCCGATGCCGGAGCGATTCAGCTGGAACGCGGCGGCGTCGAACTCGGCACACTTGGTGCGGCTGGGATTCCCGTCGAGAATATCGCCCTGGCCCAGGCCGAGACTGCTGTAGCCGATCCTGAATAATTCCCGGCGCCGGCTCGCAAGCCTGACGCAATCCCGCTATATCAGGAGCTCATGCTGACGCGCCTCGCGTTATCGGAGCCCGCCATGTCTGCCATCATCCCTGAACGTGCCCACGATCCCCGTTCCGTGCGCCCCTGGCGCATGATTGACCGGCGCAAGAGCCGCACGATCCGGATCGGAAAGCTGGAAATCGGTGGCGATGCCCCGATCAGCGTCCAGACCATGACCAATACGCTGACTTCTGATGCCAGTGCCACGATTGGCCAGATCCGGCGTTGTGAGGAGGCCGGGGTTGATATCGTGCGGGTCTCCTGTCCCGATGAAGCTTCGACCGCTGCGCTCAAGACCATTGTCCAGGCCTCCACCGTGCCGCTGATTGCGGACATCCATTTTCACTACAAGCGCGGTATCGAGGCGGCCAAGGCCGGCGCGGCCTGTCTGCGCATCAATCCGGGCAATATCGGCTCGATGGACCGGGTGCGCGATGTCGTGCAGGCGGCGCGTGATCATGGCTGTGCCATCCGCATCGGCGTCAATGCCGGCTCGCTGGAAAAGCATCTTCTGGAAAAATACGGCGAACCCTGCCCCGATGCGATGGTGGAAAGCGCGCTCGAGCATGCCCGTATCCTCGATGATCTCGATTTCCACGACTACAAGATCTCGGTCAAATCCTCTGACACCTTCATGACGGTCGCGGCCTATCAGCAACTCTCCGAAGCGACCGATGCCCCCTTGCATCTGGGCGTCACTGAAGCGGGCGGCACCCGTATCGGCACGGTGAAGTCCTCGATCGGCATCGGCTCCCTGCTCTGGGCCGGCATTGGTGACACCATCCGCGTCTCGCTCTCGGCCGAGCCCGAGGAAGAGGTGAAGGTCGGTTTCGATATTCTCAAATCGCTGGGGCTGCGCACGCGCGGCGTCAATATCATTGCCTGTCCCTCCTGCGCGCGGCAGGGCTTCGATGTCATCCGCACAGTGGAAACCCTCGAGGCACGCCTGGCGCATATCTCCGAGCCGATTTCGCTCTCGATCATCGGCTGCGTCGTCAACGGGCCGGGCGAAGCGCTGATGACCGATCTCGGCTTCACCGGCGGCGGCGCCGGGCGCGGCAAGATGTATGTCTCCGGCAAGCCGGACCACAACACGTCCAATGAAGACATGGTCGAACACATCGTTGATCTGGTCGAGGCGCGGGCCGCGCTGTTGCGGGCCGAACGCGAAGCAGCAGAGGCGGCGGCGCAATGATCACCCTGTACGGCCTGAAAAACTGCGACACCTGCAAACTCGCGCTCAGGGAAATCACCGCAGCGGGGCTTGAACACCGCTTCGTCGATATCCGCAGCGATGCCGATCTGATGGCCTTGATCCCGGTGTGGCTGAAACTGGCCGGCGCCAAGGCACTGCTCAACACACGCTCGACCACCTGGCGTGGCCTGTCGATCCAGGACAAGCAATTGGCCGATAGCGAGCCGGCGGCGGTGTTGATTGCCAACCCGACCCTGGTCAAGCGGCCGGTGATCACGCTGGATGGCAAGCTGCATGTCGGCTGGACGTCGGCGGTTCGTGAGGCTGTGCTGGGGGCTGCGGCATGACGATTGATGCCGGATTGCGGGACAGTTGCGAGATCCATCTCGGCTTCCCGCATCACGGTGCGGAAACGGCGGGCGACCATTTGCGCGCTGTGGCTGATTTCATGGATTGCGAGGGGCTGGACGCCGAGATGTATCTCGGCGGGCCGATGGTCGCGGCGCTGGAGGCGAAGATCGCCAACCTGCTCGGCAAGCCGGCAGCGATGTGGTGCCCCACCGGTACACTGGCCCAGGGCATCGCGGCTCGCATTCATGCCGGCCGCAGCGGGCGCGACACGATACAGCTTCACCCAACCTCGCATCTCGAACTGCATGAGGAGCGCGGCTATCATTTTGCGCACGGGCTTGATGCGACGCTGATCGGCGAATGGTCATCACCGCTCACGGCCAATGATCTGCAGCCCGGTGCCGCCTGTGCCATTATCGAATTGCCGCAGCGCCATAATGGCGGCGCCCTGCCGTCCTGGGAGGCCTTGCAGGCGATCAAGGCCCGCGCCGGGGCCCTTGACCTGCCCTTGCACCTGGATGGTGCCCGCCTTTGGTCGACACGGCCCTTTTATGACGAGCGGACCTATGCCGCGATCTGTGAGGGTTTCGCCTCGGTCTATGTCTCGCTCTACAAGGATATTGGTGCTCTCGGTGGCGCGGTGCTGGCGGGCGATGATGATTTTATCGCCGAGGCGCGGCTGTGGCTGGCGCGGTTTGGCGGCCGCATCGTCTCACCCGTGCCGATGGTGCCCGACGCGCTGCGTCTGATCGACCGGCGGCTCGAGCTGATGCCGGCCTTCGTTGCGCGGGCCCGTGCGCTGGCCGCGGCCCTGTCTGCGGTTGAGGGCATCGTCGTGACGCCACAGTCACCGCATGTGAACATGTTCCACTTGCGCCTACCGTGTGACGCGCCAACAGCGGAACGGGGGCGCGACGAGGCTGCGCGACAGACCGGCGTCTGGCTCGGCAATCGTTTCTGGGATCTGGAAGACGCGCCGGTGTGTGCGCTGGAAATCACGGCCGGTGAATATCTGCTTGGCCTGCCCGACGACCGTCTGGTCGATGCCGTCACGGTGCTCGCCGGCCATGTCGCCGCCGCTATTCGACCAGGGCAAACAGAACCAGCGTAAGTGTCATCGCCTGGCCATTGCGGATCAGGCTGACCACGAGCGTATTGTCCGCCGGTGGACCGTCACAGCCGCGCACATCGAGCGAATCCCCATTGAATCCGGTGACGATATCGCCCGCTTGTATTCCACCGCGGCTGGCCGGGGTGTCGGCAATCACGGACCCGACCCGGTAACCCAGCGGGTGTGGTTCGAACACCATGCCATGATCATAGTCCGGTTCGAAGGTGATCGGGATTTCGGGGTGATGGCGCACCATGCGCACGCGCTCGGTCACCTGGTCGAACGTCCAGGTGAAATGGCGCATCACTTCGCCGCCGATCAATTCGGTCCCGGGCGTGGATTGCAGGGTCGGTGTGATCAGCTGGTTCGGGCCGATGCGTGCATTCAGCCGCGAGCGGGCGCCGGAGCGTTCCTCGACTTCACGCAGGCGCATCGAGGCGCCGGTCGGACGCGGCGGCTCGAAGGTGTCGTAGAGATCGATCCGGCGCACAGCGAGACTGGTCATGGCGGCCCCGCTATCAATCAGCATCCGGCGCCGGCGATCAGGAAACTCCACCACCATCCAGGGCCGGTAATCGGGGCCATTGGCATCGAATACGGTGACTCCGTCGGGCGGCGGTAGCCGGCCCTCTTCCAGGCGCATCTCGCCATGCTCGTAGTCCAGCGTCAGAAGGTAATCGCTAAAGGCACCGAAGGAGAGGATGCCGTCGATCGGATGTCCCAGGGCGCGGGCGAGATGGTCGAGCTGGCCGACGCGGGCCTGCAGGCGATTGATCGAGATCGGGCCGGCCTGCGCATCGCTGATATTGGCGCGGTCACGCACGCCGAGCCGGATACCGCTGACGCGTTCGATACTGTCGGGATCGACATAGGATGACGAAGCGCCGGTGTCGTGCAGGAACCAGAGTGTGCGGTCGGCCGGATAGCCCTCGCGCGGCGCGAGCGTAATCGGGATCAGAAAATAGCCGCGGCAGATGACGGTGGGTATGACGACCGGGTCGGCGGCGCCTGCGGCGCTGCCAATGCTCAGGAAACTTGCGATGGCCAGCAATGCGTGATGGATCGACACACCAAAACTCCGAACCTGCTGGATAACTTACCCGGGTCACCGGTGCCGCCAAGGGGGAATGCAGCCAATGAAATCGATTTGCGTGTATTGCGGCTCCAATCCGGGCCGCGATCCGGAGTTCGTCACGGCGGCCCGGGCGGTCGGATCGCGGCTCGCAAGGGTGGGTCTCGATATTGTCTATGGTGGCGGCCAGGTGGGGCTGATGGGCGAAGTTGCCGATGCCGCCCTCGATGCCGGCGGCCGGGTGGTCGGTGTCATTCCCGAATTCCTCGCCCTTAAGGAAATCGCTCATCTCGATCTGAGCGAGCTTTATGTCGTGCAGTCCATGCACGCCCGCAAGGCAAAAATGGCGCATTTGTCGGACGCTTTTATCGCCCTGCCGGGAGGCATTGGCACGATGGAGGAATTGTTCGAGATCTGGACCTGGGGCCAATTGGGTCAGCACCGCAAACCGGTCGGCCTGCTCAATGTTCATGGCTATTACGATGATCTTGTCGCCTTTCTCGACAAGATGGCCGACCAGAACTTCCTCGCCGCCGATCATCGCGCCTCGCTGATGGTCGCCGACCGGATCGATGATCTGCTCGAGGCCTTTCGCGGCTATGAGGCACCGCCGGGGGATATCCGGCTGAAGACGCTCCAGACCTGACACCGCCGCCAGTCGTGTATGCATGAAGGCCATGCAGGGCGAGAAAACCATCGCATCGCGGATCGAAACCGGTCTAGTCTCATCGCGAACAATCAGGGGATATCAATATGTATGCGACTATTCTGACGCCTGTGCTGGCGATGATCGTCTGGACCTTGGTGATGTGGCTGTGGATGTATGCCACCCGCATTCCGGCCATGCAGAAGGCCGGCATCAATGCGGCGAAGATGAAGGCCAAGAGCGAGATGGATGTCCTCCCGGTCGAGGTCCGCCGCATCGCCGACAATTATAATCACCTGCATGAGCAGCCGACGGTCTTCTACGCCCTGGTCGTCTATTGCCACCTGGTCGGTCTGGCCGATCCGCTCATGATCGGGCTGGCCTGGGGCTATGTCGCGCTGCGCGTACTGCACAGCCTGATCCAGGCCTTGTGGAACTTTATCCCCGTGCGCTTCCTCGTCTTTATCAGCTCGACAATCGTGCTGATCGTGATGTCGGTGAGGGCCGTGCTGGCGCTTCTCTAGCGGGGCAAACAGCCGCGCGGCATTTGCAAGAACAGCGTCAGGTGCTAACCGAGCGGCATGCACACTCCCGCTTCCAGACTCGCGCAAGTCATTGATCGCTTCGACCAGGTCGAGGCGCGGCTCGGCGCTGCCTCCGACTCCTCAGAGATCGTCAAACTCTCCAAGGAGCACGCCGAGCTGCGGCCGGTAGCGGAAAAAGCCAAGGCCCTGCGCGCCGCCCGCACCGAACTCGACGAACTCGCCGAGATGATGGAGAGCGGCGATGCGGAAATGGCGGACCTGGCGCGTGAGGAATTCTACGAGCTGAAGGAAACCCTTCCCGCGCTCGAGCTTGAAATGAGTCTGGCGCTCCTGCCCAAGGACAAGGATGATGCGGCCAATGCGCTGATCGAAATCCGCGCCGGCACCGGCGGTGATGAGGCAGCGTTGTTCGCGGGCGATCTCTATCGCATGTATGAGCGCTATGCCCAGCTGCAGGGCTGGAGCTGGGAGCTGGCCTCGGCCTCGGAAGGCGAGCATGGCGGCTATAAGGAAGTCATCGCCTCGATCTCGGGCAATGGCGTGTTCGGGCGGCTGAAATTCGAGAGCGGCGTGCACCGTGTTCAGCGCGTGCCGGCGACGGAAAGCCAGGGCCGTATTCATACTTCCGCCGCGACGGTCGCGATCATGCCGCAGCCGGAAGATATCGATATCGAGCTCAATATGAGCGAAATTCGGGTCGATACGATGCGCGCCTCCGGCGCTGGCGGCCAGCACGTCAACAAGACCGATTCCGCAGTGCGCATGACGCATCTGCCAACCGGGATCGCCGTCGTCTGCCAGGAAAAGTCCCAGCACCAGAACCGCGCCAAGGCGATCGAATTGCTGAAAGCCAAGCTCTATGACATGCAGCGCGAGGCGGCCAATGCCGAGCGCGCCGCCGAGCGCAAGGGCCAGATCGGCTCCGGCGACCGCTCCGAACGTATCCGTACCTATAATTACCCCCAGGGCCGGGTTTCCGATCACCGCATCAATCTCACCCTCTACAAGCTCGACGACATTGTCGCGGGCGACGGGCTTGATGAAGTCGTCTCCGCCCTGATCGCCGAAGACCAGGCCGCCCGTCTGGCGGCCTTGGAGGATTGAGGCGCGCCGGTCCCGGTTGACGGGGGTGCGGGGCCACGGTCCTCTGTTGCCCCGGGCATTTGAGATCCGGCACGCTTGGAGATGCCCATGTTGAAGTCCGGTTTTGTTTTGGCGCTTGGCGCTGCGGGGCTGCTCACGGCGTGTTCCGGCAATGAGGCGCTGGATCCGGCCGCGATCTGCCATGTCGGCGTCTATCAGGCCGCATCCGGTTCGATCATCGATCTCGCACCGGTCGCGGGCGCCGATCTGCGCTGGCGCGCTCTTGACGGTCAGGTTGGACGCATCTCCGTGGGCGAGAATGGCCTCTGGTCGGGAACGACCGGCTGGACCGATCAGCCCAACCCGGCCCGTTTCGATCTCGGCGAATGCGGCACGACCAGCCTCACCATTGAAGGCCTCGACGGGTATAATGGCGTCGCCGAGCGCATCGCGCTGGACATCATCGACACCGAATTTGAAAGCGACGGGCTGACACTGGCCGGGCGTCTGGTTCTGCCACAAGGCACGCAGCCGGTCCCGATCGCGGTCTGGGTGCATGGATCGGAGCGCGATTCGGCCCTCGACTGGGCCTATGCCCAGCGCATGATGCCGGCGCAGGGCGTGGGCATTTTTGTCTATGACAAGCGCGGTACTGGCGCTTCCGAGGGGGAATACTCCCAGGATTTCGAGGCCCTGGCCCGCGATGCCGCCATGGCCCTGCAGCGCGCCCGCGAACTGGCCGGGCCACGGGCCGGACGCGTCGGCCTGTTTGGTGGCAGCCAGGGCGGCTGGGTTGCGCCCCTGGCGGCGACGATGAGCGATGCCGAATTTGTCATGGTCAGTTTCGGCATGATGGTGGCCCCGACCGACGAGGACGCGTCGGAAGTCCAGCTCGAACTGCGCGCGGCCGGCTATGATGATGAGGTGCTGGCAAGGGCCGCACAGGTTACTGATGTCACCGGCCGCCTGATGGCCTCGGGCTTCGCCGACGGCCGCGAGGATTTTGCACGGCTGAAACAGCAATGGGGTGATGAAGCCTGGTTCCGGGCCATTGAGGGCGAGTATTCCGGCCAGATGCTGGATGCCGGCGTCACCGGCTTCAAATTTGTCTATCTCAACTTTTTCGATGCCGGCACCAGCTGGGGGCATGATTCCATCGCGGTCATGAACCAGGTCGAGGTGCCGGTTTTGTGGGTGCTCGCCGGGCAGGACCGCGAGGCACCACCGGATGCGACGCGCGATATCCTGCACCAGCTGATCGCCGAAGGCCGGGCGATCGAACTGGTCGAGTTCGCAAATGCAGATCACGGAATACTCGAATTCGTCGAAACCGGGGCGGGCCGGGAATCGACGCGCTATGCCGAGGGCTATTTCCGGCTGCTGGGCGACTGGGCCCGCAATGGCCGGCTTGACGGCCCCTATGGCGAGGCCCGTCTTCCTGAAGCGGTGGTGCAAGAGCCGTGACCAGGGACTCTGCTTCCGGAGCCGCCTTCGAGAAGGCGGTGCAATCTCACGCGGCCGACCAGGCCAGCCGGCCCGGCTTTGCACTGGTCCAGGCCTGGCAGGGAATGGACCTGGCCGGGATCCGCCGTCATCTGGTCGCGGCGCTGCGCGCGGTCGGGATCGACGAGGCCGATGATGATGCCCGTTTCCTGATAGGCCATGTCCTGGAACCCGTCAGCCTCGCCCAGGCGCTGGCCGATGCGGCCCTGTGGTCCTGGCAGGATGCGACCCGTCTGGCTGATCTGGCCGCCTTGCGTCTGCAGCGCGTGCCATTGTCTCAGATTCTCGGAAGCAAGCCCTTCTGGACGCTGGATTTGAAAGTCACCGGCGATGTCCTCACCCCGCGCGCCGATACCGAGGCGCTGGTCGAGGCCGTGCTGGCGCGCTGCGCGGACAAGCCGCTGCATATGCTCGATCTCGGCACCGGTTCCGGCGCGATCCTGGCGGCCCTCCTCAGCGAGCGTCCGGCCTGGACGGGGCAGGGTGTTGATCTGTCGCCGGCGGCCCTGGCCGTGGCACAGCAGAATATCGATGCGTGCGCGCTGACGGCACGGGCGCAACTGGCGCGCGGGCGCTGGGGCGAGAGCCTGCGCGGTCACAGCTTTGATCTGGTCGTGTCCAACCCGCCCTATATCGTGCGCGAGGTTCTGGCCAGGCTCGAGCCGGAAGTGCGCGATCACGAACCGGCCCTGGCGCTGGATGGCGGCGAGGACGGGCTTGATGCCTATCGCGTCATCATTGCCGATCTGCCGCGCCTGCTCAGGCCCGGTGGCTGTTTTGCCCTGGAGATCGGCTTCGATCAGGCCGACGCGGTTCTGGGATTGGCTGCAGCGGCCGGTCTGACGGCGCTGGAATGCCTGCCTGACCTGTCAGGGCATGATCGTGTCGTGCTCGGGCGGGCGGTTTTGCAGAACGGTTAAAATCGCTTGGAAAGCGTTTCGCCGCAGGCTAGGTTTTACGACAACAGGCGGGGCGTGCCACTTTTTGGGGCCTAGCGCGGTCGGATCCACTGCCTGTTTTGCTCCGGCCAATCAAGATCAATCGTTTCATCAGGGTGCAAGATCACGCCCCTGCAACTGAACAACAAGGTCACATTGTCAGATATGAATCGCTGGAAAACAGGGGCGGGCGATAACAAGCGCCAACGCGGCCGTGGGCGGAAGCCGAGCAATCCTTCCAATCGCAGCTATGAGAGCAATGGTCCGGAAGTCAAAATCCGCGGCAATGCTCCCCAGATTTTTGACAAATACGTTCAACTGGCGCGCGATGCGATGCTGGCGGGCGACCGGGTGCGGGCCGAGAATCTCTACCAGCACGCCGAGCATTATTTCCGCCTCATCCAGGCCAGCCAGCCCAAGCGCGACTCCAATCCGGACGACGCGAATGAGGTGGACGAGGATGACGGGCCGGACGTTGCGGATGATGGCTATGAGCGCTTCAGCGACCGGGTCGAGGAACGCGATCAGAACAACCAGAACAACAACACTAATAGTGGCGGTGATCGCAATCGCGACAACAACAATCGCGACAACAACAATCGCGACAACAATCGCGACAATAATCGCGGCGACCAGAACCGCAATCGCGAGCCGCGCCGTGGCCGCCAGCCGCGCCAGCCGCGCAATGAGTCGCAGCAGAGCGATCCGCTCAATGTCGTGACGCCGGAAGGCGAGGCCCAGCCTCAAGCCCAGCCGCAGGCTCAGCCTGACACCGGCTCGCGCCATCCGATTCACGCACCGATCACGCCGTCGAGCGTCGCGCCGGCCGCGTCCGAGAATCGTAATACTGCGCCGGATGCGGCAAGTGATGACGAGGCGCCACGTCGCGCCCGCCGTCCGCGCCGTCCACGCAATGAAGAGGGTGATGCCGGTGCGGCGCCAGCCGCTGAAGAGGCCAAGCCCGCCAAGGCACCGCGCGCACCGCGTGCGTCCCGGGCCAAGCCCAAGGACGACACGTCCGGCGGCGGTTCGGAGAGCGACGCCGCCTGATCGCGATGCGAGCGAATAAAAACAGGGACCCGTTGCTTGCCGCAGCGGGTCCTTTTTTATGCTACGCGGTGCTTCACACCATCCCCGACCGCGATCTGCCCCCCGTCTTCAACACGCAGATATATCCCGCAATCGGCATGGCCGTAATGCGTCATCAGCGCCGCCGGCAGATCGAAATCGCGTGTCGCCGTCACCGGATTGATGCTGGTGGCGACGCAGCGGCGAATGCGGCTCTGGCCGTGCAGGCGCACGTCCCCGACCGACACGTCGCGACCGATCCAGTCGAACTCGGCCCAGGGTTCCAGCCCGTCGATCAGGAGATTGCCGCGAAAGCGAATCGGATCGATGGCGTGGCCGGTGCGCGCCTCGAGATCGCGCACCGAGGCGGCATTGATCAGCGAGATGAAAGGGTCTGGGATATCCGTCAGGGCCTGGCCGGGGATATGGGCGAATCTGAGCGCACCGCGGACCTGTTCGCCGAGCAGGGTCTCAAGCCGGGCCATGAGTGGGCCATGGCTGGCGGCGTCGTCCAGCGCGACGGTGAGCCTCTCGCCATCCGGCCAGATGGTGGTGAAGCCGCGCCCGGCCGTGTCGTAGCGGGTCTGCAGAAGCGCCAGATCGGTCTGGCCAGCCAGCATCAGGAAATGCTTCTTCTTTACATGCGCCGGATGCGCCGGATCGAAATCGCCGGGCCCATTCTCGATCGCCCAGGCGCGGTCGTGCGGCAGGGTCTGGCCGGCGGCGAGTTCAACCCGCTCCAGCCGGTCAGGGCCGAAGCCCTTGACCGGAAAGCGGGTGATGGCGGTGAGCTGCGGCATGTCCGGAAGTAACCTTTCACGGTTTGGGGGCAATCTGTCGCGGACCGATCCCTTGTGTGATGCAAGTGCAACACCTACATCGAAAGCAACCCGCGGTTCCGGCGTGCTTTCCCAAGGCGCCGGGCCGCACCTTATCTCGCCTTTTTTGGGGGATCGACATGGAATTCGATAAATACACAGACCGCGCCAAGACCATTGTCCAGGGCGCCCAGACGCTGGCCCTCAAGGCCGGCCACCAGCAATTCACGCCCGAGCACGTGCTCAAGGCGCTGCTCGACGATACGGCCGGTCTCGCGACCAATCTGATCAAGTCGGCCGGCGGCAGCGCGCATCAGGTCATTGATGGCGTCACCGCGGCGCTCGCCGCCCTGCCCAAGGTCGAAGGCGGCGAGGGCAAGCTCTATATGGCGCCGCCGACGGCCAAGCTGTTCGACGCGGCCCAGGAGGCTGCCACCAAGGCCGGCGATGAATACGTCACCGCCGAGCGACTGCTGCAGGCATTGAGCCTGCAATCGGGCACCAAGGCCTTCGATATCCTGAAAGCCGCCGGTGTCACGCCGCAGGGCCTCAACACCGCGATCAATGATCTGCGTCAGGGCCGCACCGCCGATAGTCAGTCGGCGGAAGACACCTATGAAGCGCTGAAGAAATATGCCCGCGACCTCACCGAGGTGGCGCGCGAAGGCAAGCTCGACCCGGTGATCGGCCGCGACGAGGAAATTCGCCGTGCCATCCAGGTCCTGTCGCGCCGGACCAAGAACAATCCGGTCCTGATCGGTGAGCCCGGCGTCGGCAAGACCGCCATCGCCGAAGGCTTGGCGCTGCGCATCGTCAATGGCGATGTGCCCGAAAGCCTGAAGGAAAAGCGCCTGCTGGCGCTCGATATGGGTGCCCTGATCGCCGGTGCGAAATTCCGCGGCGAGTTTGAGGAACGCCTCAAATCCGTGCTCAATGAAGTCACGGCCGCCAATGGCCAGATCATCCTCTTCATTGACGAAATGCACACGCTGGTCGGTGCCGGCAAGGGCGATGGCGCCATGGATGCGTCCAATCTCCTCAAGCCTGCGCTCGCACGCGGCGAGCTGCATTGTATCGGCGCCACGACGCTGGACGAATACCGCAAGCATGTCGAAAAGGACGCGGCCCTGGCGCGGCGTTTCCAGCCGGTCATGGTCGAGGAGCCGACCGTCGAAGATACGGTCTCGATCCTGCGCGGGCTGAAGGAGAAATATGAAGTGCACCATGGCGTGCGCATCGCCGACAGCGCCATTGTTGCGGCCGCCAATCTGTCCAATCGCTATATCACCAACCGCTTCCTGCCCGACAAGGCGATCGATCTGATGGACGAGGCCTCGGCCCGTCTGCGCATGCAGATCGACAGCAAGCCGGAAGAACTCGACGAGATCGATCGCCGCGCGATCCAGCTCAAGATCGAGGCCGAAGCGATGAAAAAGGAGTCCGACGAGGCCTCCAAGGAACGCCTCGCCGCGATCTCCAAGGAGGTGGCCGAGCTGGAATCGCGTTCCGCCGAGCTGACCGCGACCTGGCGCGCCGAAAAGGCGAAACTCGCCGGCGCGACGACGCTCAAGGAATCGATCGAGCTGGCCCGGGCCGAACTGGCCGATGCCGAACGGCGCGGCGATCTGGGCCGTGCGTCGGAGATCAAATACGGCCAATTGCCCGATCTCGAGAGCCGTCTCGCCCTCGCCGAGACCAGCAGTGATGACGGTGAGCACACGATGCAGGAAGTCGTCGATGACGAGCAGATCGCCCAGATCGTCTCGCGCTGGACCGGCGTGCCTGTCGACAAGATGCTCGAAGGCGAGCGCGACAAGCTCCTGCGCATGGAAGAAGCCCTGCATGGCCGCGTTGTCGGCCAGCAAACAGCGCTGGAAGCCGTCTCCGATGCCGTCCGCCGCGCGCGTGCCGGCCTCAAGGATCCGGCGCGTCCGATCGGCTCCTTCATGTTCCTCGGCCCCACGGGCGTCGGCAAGACCGAGCTGACCAAGGCGCTGGCCGCCTTTCTGTTCGACGACGAACACGCGGTCACCCGCATGGACATGTCGGAATACATGGAGAAACACTCCGTCTCGCGCATGATCGGCGCGCCTCCGGGCTATGTCGGTTATGAGGAGGGCGGGGCTCTCACCGAAGCCGTCCGCCGCCGGCCCTATCAGGTGATCCTGCTCGACGAGATCGAGAAGGCGCACCCGGATGTCTTCAACGTGCTGCTGCAGGTTCTCGATGACGGACGTCTCACCGACGGGCAGGGCCGCACGGTCGATTTCCGCAATACGATCATCATCATGACCTCCAATCTCGGGGCCGAGCATCTGCAGGCCGTCGAGAATTCCGAGGATGCCCGCGAAATGGTGATGGAGGCCGTGCGCCTGCATTTCCGTCCGGAATTCCTCAACCGGGTCGACGAGATCGTCCTGTTCAACAAGCTGGCTCGCGAGGATATGGGCGCCATCGTCGATATCCAGATGAAGCGTCTGGAAAAACTCCTGGCCGATCGTCGCATGACGATCGATCTCGACGCCTCGGCTCGCGACTGGATCGCCGCCAAGGGCTATGACCCCGCCTACGGGGCCCGCCCGCTCAAGCGCGTGATCCAGAAAGACCTCCAGGACCCGCTCGCGCGGATGCTGCTGGAAGGTACAATCAAGGACGGCGAGAATATCGTCGTCTCAAGCGAGGCCGGGGTGCTGACCATCAATGGTGTCGCCATTGGCGAGAAGCGGCCCTTGAAGGCGGTGGTGAATTAAGGGCTCTGCGGAGCGTTGAATGAAGAACGGCCGGAGCGCGATGCGCTTTCCGGCCGTTTTTTCGCGCCGCATTGCCACAATTCTCCGTCATCCTGGCGAAAGCCAGGACCTCGAGCCGGCACGTGCGGAACCTGTGATATCAAGGTCCCGACTTTCGTCGGAATGACGCGGGGTGCGGGCGCGGACCGCTCCCTAAACCGCGATCGCCATCTGCGGCGCGCCATTGCCGGTCAGAGCCGGCGAGCGCCCATCGGCGCCCACCGTGCAATTCACCCGTTTGCGAAACGCCGAGAAACTGTCGAATGTCACGACATCGACCGGTTCGTCGAACTCGACCGTCAGCCGGTAATGGCTGCCATGATTGAGCTGGGCCAAGGCGATGATTTCGCCCCTGAAAGCCTGGCCGAGATAGAGGCCGGTGATGTGGGCACCGAGCGCCAGCGGGCTGGCCGGGCGGTTGCCGGCTGCGGCGTGGAGCGTGTTCCAGTCGCGATAGCCATGCTGGTGGGCCAGCAATTCGAGCGCTTCGCTGTGGGAGATGAAATTGCCCTCGGCCGTCAGGCTCTGGCGCAAACGTTTGGCCTGGGCCTTGAGGACCTCAAGCGCGGGGAGAGTCTGGATAATGGACATGTCGTCGCCTGTCTCAGTGACTGCATGCGTATTTCGGACGGGGCTCGCCTTGCCATCACACCGCATGACACTGGGTCGACGGATGAAGTCACTTCAGAGATTTCACCAGGGCTTGCGCCTGCGAGCGGCGGGTATCTCCAGACCCGTGAGGCGGCATATGCCGCCCCGCCGGGCCCAAGTCAAGAGACGGCCTAGCGCGCGCCGTTGCTCGCATCCGCCATCAGCGGCGTGTCGGTGGCATTGGCTGGCCGGGCGCCGTCGCGGATGGCGATGATGCGATCGCGCTCGGCGATGAAGGCCGGCATATCGCTGTCTGTCAGCTGGCGGCCGGT
>NZ_CAXBKN010000017.1:0-40568 GCF_963976135.1 uncultured Maricaulis sp. | reverse complement strand
CTAGCTGCGATGCTCCGGATTCTCGTAGTCGAAGCGGCAACCGGCTTTCCAGGCGTTTCGGTCATTGCCGTGACTGGGCAGGCCGCCGGCGGTTTTGAGCATGTGGGCCAGATGCATCAGATTCCAGCTCATGATGGTGGTGTTTCGCTGGGTGAAATCATTGTCGAAGCCGGCGCCGTCATCGCCATAGCTGGCACCGGGGCCGGCCTCGCCGATCCAGCCGCAATCGGCCTGGGGCGGGATAGTATAGCCGAGATGCCCGAGGGCGTAGAGAATGCCCATGGCGCAATGCTTGATGCCGTCCTCATTGCCGGTGATGACGCTGCCGCCGACCTTGCCATAGAAGATCGACTGCCCCTTCGCGTTCAGCTTGCCCGACTCGGCATAGAGCCGCTCGATCAGGCGGCGGCAGACCGAGCTTTCCTCGCCAAGCCAGATCGGCGTGCCGATCACCAGGATATCCGCCGCCATGACTTTGGCGCTGATCTGTGGCCAGTCATCGCGGGCAAAGCCGTGCCCGGTCATGTCGGGATAGACGCCCGGCGCCAGATCGAAATCGACCGGGCGCAGCATCTCCACCGCAACGCCATTGGCGGCCATGATGGCGCTGGAGACATTGAGCAGGCTCTCGGTGTGAGACGGCGTGCCGGCCGGTTTGAGGGTGCAGTTCAGGAAGAGCGCCGACAGGGATGAGAAGTCGAAATCATGGCCCTCACACAAGGCCTTCTGCTTCGCGTTGAGAACCATGGGCGCGCTCCTGTTTGGCTGGGCGAGATCGTGGGATGCAGGCAATGTAACGCAAAACACTTCGAGGTGACACGCACCCCTCGACCGAAAGCGCGAACCGGCGTTTGAGGTCTGTCACCTGGCGGCGATGCGGGCGCGGACCAGCTGCGCCAGGGCCGCTGGTTTTCCAGCCTGTGCCGGCGCAAACGCCGTGCTAGATCTGGAGGCCACGGGGTCAGCGGCCAGACCTTTCAGCCCGGGCATGGCGCCCGGCCGGAACAGGACCGCCAGCACAATCGGGGTTGTAGCATGGGAATTTCCTTTCAGGCGGGTGTGCTGGGCTTGAGCCTGGGCTTGATGACGGCGGCGTGCAGCGAACCGGCCGGGATGGAGGCGGCCCCGGCAGCCGGGACTGAACTGCCGGCCGCGACCGAAGCGGCACTGAATGCCCGCCTCGATGCCATGATGGAGGTTTACGCCCCGGTCGGATATTCCGTGGCGATTTTCCGCGGCGGGCAGCTCGTGTTTGAGCGCCATGACGGGCTCGAACGCCTGGGCCGGCCGGACGTGCCGACCGAGCATACGCTCTATGCCGTCTTCTCGATGTCCAAGCTTTTCTTCCTCATTGCGGTGATGCAATCGGTCGAACGCGGCGAACTCGACCTTGATGCCCCGATTGGCCAATATGTCGCCGACCTTCCCGAAGCGTGGCGGACGCTTCGCGTGCGGCAATTACTGGAGCACGCATCCGGACTGCCGGAATATTATTTCCACCCGAACGTGCCGGCAAATGCGCAGGACGCCATGACCTTGGTCCGTAACGCGGACTTCTTGAACCCGCCGGGCGATGTGTCCCGCTATAACCAGACCAATTTCCTGCTCGTTCTCAAGGCGCTGGAAGCCGTCAGCGGCCGCAGCTATGCCGATCTGGTCGGCAGCGATCAGATCGCGCGTCTCGGCCTGGAGGATTCAAGCTTTGGCGGCCGGATACTGGCTGATCAGGACCGGATCGTGCTGTATCGCGGACAGGACGCGGACGGAGCGTTGCTGGCTTCGGAATTTCCGGTCTACCCGCCCTATGTGCACTCTTCCGTCGGGCTCAATACCAGCCTGGCTGATCTGAAAGCCTGGACCCGGGCCCTGGTGGAGGGCGAACTGCTTGCCCGCCAGACCCTGCTCGATCACTGGCAGCCCATGCCACTCAATAATGGCCGCCCCGGCGCTTATGCCACTGGCTGGGAGTATCAGAACCTTGGCGAGTTCACGACTGTGGGGCATGGCGGCGGTGGCCGGGTCAATCTGATGCACGCCTTCCGGACCGGCGCGCCGGACGACAATGTGACCGTCATCTATCTCGACAATGGCGGGCCGCGCGAAACCTCGCAGCGGCGGCTGACCGCCGCGCTCGCCAATGAGATCGTGCCCGGCATTGCCACCAGGCTGCAAATCCTGTTCGAGGACCTCACCCCGGTCTACAGCGCACAGGGCTGGCCCGCCGTGCTGGAGCGACTCGATCGCCATGCGGACGCGGAAGGTCTTGACGGAGCCGGCCGGGAGGGCCTGCTCAACAGCTTCGGCTATAATCTGTTCAACGTCTACGGCCCGGCCGCGGCGCAAGACCCGTTTCGCACCAATGTCGAGCGCCATGCCAGCTCGCCCAATGTCCATGACAGTCTTGGCGAGGCGGTGTGGGCAGGCGGCGATCCTCTCTCTGCCCTTGGCCATTATCAGGCCGCGCTGGCCCTCGACCCGGGAAACCCGCGTATCGAGTCTGTCATTGCTGATCTCGAGCAGGAAATCGATACTGCCGCGGCGGCCGGCCCCGGCGAGGAATAGACAAGGCGCGCCGGCCCCGCTGCGGCGCCATGTCACCTGTGCTGCGGGGCCAGGCTTGATAAGTGTCAATACAGAACTTCGCACACGCTGGAGCGATCAATGACACTCTCCCCGACCCTGCTCAAATATGCCCGCCAGAATACGCCGCGCTATACCAGCTACCCCACGGCGCCGCATTTCCATGCCGGTATCGATGGCGATGTGTTTGGCGACTGGCTGGGGGCGCTGGACACGGATGCCGCCGGCTCGCTTTATCTCCACATCCCCTGGTGCCGCGAGATGTGCTGGTATTGCGGCTGCTCGACGCGGGCGACCACGCGCGATGAACCCGTCGCCAGCTATGCCGCGACCTTGCTGAAGGAAATCGATCTGGTCGCCGGCCGCATGGCCGGCCGGCGGCGCATCGCCCACATTCATTTTGGCGGCGGCACACCGACCATTCTCAGCGAAGACCAGCTCAGCGCCGTGATGGAAAGCCTGCGCCAGCGCTTTGACGTGCTGGATACGGCCGAAATCGCGATCGAGATCGATCCGCGCATTTTTACGGCCTCGCTGGCCAGTCATCTCGCCCGCCTGGGCTTCAACCGCGCCAGCCTCGGGGTGCAGACCTTTGATGCCGGCGTGCAGGCGAAGATCAATCGTATTCAGCCGCTTGAGACCGTCGCCGCCTGCGCTGACGCCCTGCGCGCGGCAGGCATCACCAATCTCAGCTTTGACCTGCTCTATGGCCTGCCCGGCCAGACGCTCGAGGCCTGCCGCGAGACCGTCACGGCGGCGCTGGCGCTGGAGCCCGACCGGTTCTCGGTGTTTGGCTATGCCCATGTGCCGCACATGAAACGGCATCAGAAACTGATCCGCGACGAGGACCTGCCCGGCACCGAAGCCCGCATCGAACAGGCCCTGGCCATCGCCGTCGCGGTGCAGGCGGCCGGCTATCATCCGATCGGGATTGATCATTATGCCCGCACCGGCGACGAAATGGCCCGGCAGGCGAATGCCGGGACGATGCGGCGCAATTTCCAGGGCTATACCACCGACCAGGCGAGTTTTCTGATCGGTCTCGGAGCCTCGGCGATCAGCCAGATGCCGGCGGGCTATGCCCAGAATACGGCCGATGTCGCCAGCTGGAGCCGGGCGATCGAATCGGGACATCTGGCGACAGCGCGTGGCATTGCCCAAAGCGGCGAGGATCGTATTCGCGGCGAGATCATCGAGCGCCTGATGTGTGACCTGGAAGCCGATCCCGACGCCATTGCGGCGCAGTTCGGCGGCGCCCTGGACCAGGCCGATCTCGATGATCTCCTCAGCGATGGCGTCATTCACCGGCAGGGGCGCCGGATCGCGATCGCCAATGATTACCGCATGCTGGCGCGGGTCGTGGCGGCGCGGTTTGACGGTTATCTGCAGGCCAATACCGCGGCGCGCCATTCCGTCAGCGTCTGATCGGCCCGCCAGTGCTGCAATTGCCGGGCCTGGTTTGCATTTCGGAAACCGTATCAGGCAAAGCTGCAGGCTGATCGCTATGGAGCCGAATCATCATGACGGAAAATCTCGAGGGCATGCTTGCCGAGCCGCTGGACGGTGAACGCGTCCGCGCCTTCCTGCTCTCCAATCCGGACTTCGTACGCGAGGATGCCGAACTGTTTGCGCAGATGGCGCAGCGCGAGACCGGCGAGGGAATTATCGATCTCGGGGCCGCAGCGCGAGCCAAGCTGCTGAGCGAATTGCGTCAGCTCAAATCGCTCAACTCCAGCATTGTCGAGACCGCGCGCGCCAATCTGGCGACCCAGTCGCAGATTCACATGGCCGTGCTGGCGCTGCTGGAAACCGACAATCTGGCCGCGCTCGACCGCAAGATTTCCAGCCGCCTGACCGGAGCGCTGGGCGTCGATGTCTGCCGCGTCCTCATCGAAGGACATGCGCCACTGGCGGCCGGGGAATCCATTCTCGGTGCAGCCGAGGGCTTTGTCGGCGAGGTGCTGGGCAATAAGGTCGAACGGCTGGGCCCGGTCAATCCCGACCGCGCGCACGCGCTCTACGGGCAGCAGGGCAAGCGCGTGAAATCGGAAGCGATTGTCCGGCTCGATTTCAACGGCCATGACGGGCTGATGGCGGTGGCGGCGCGCGACCACACCCTGTTCGAGTCCGGCCAGGGCACGGAATTGCTCAACTTCCTCGCCCGCTGCGTCGAACGGATGATCACACGATGGTTGCACGCGAGCTGAGCCTCCCCCTCGCCAATGCGCGAATGGTATTCGGCCAGCATCTGGCCGGCGAGCGCCGGCTGAGTCCGAAAACCGTCGAGGCCTATGGCCGCGATCTTGACCAATTTGCGGCGTTTCTCGGCAGGCATCTCGGACGCGGCGTCACGCTTGATGATCTGGCGGCATTGAAGGCGGCTGATTTTCGCGCCTTCATGGCGTCGCGGCGCCGCGACGGCCTGTCGGCACGTTCGCTGGCGCGCGCCCTCTCAGCGATCCGCACCTTCTACAGCTATGCGGAGCGGCGCTGGGGCGTCGAGAATGCGGCCCTGACCCTGATCGAAGGCCCCAGGCTGGGACGCTCCAAACCGAAACCCGTCAGCGAGGCCGGCGCCCGGGCGCTGATTGACGAGGCCGGACGCGCCCAGGGCGCGGACTGGATCGAGGCGCGCGATGTCGCCATTCTCTCGCTGCTCTATGGCTGCGGCCTGCGGATCTCCGAGGCATTGAGCCTGACCGGGCGCGACAAGGCCCTGCCCGACAGCATGCAGATCACCGGCAAGGGCGGCAAGACGCGGCTGGTGCCAATCCTGCCCGTCGTGCGCGAGGCGGTGGCAGCCTATGCCGCGATCTGCCCGTTCGAACTGACCGCCGACCAGGCCCTGTTCCGCGGCACGCGTGGCGGTGCGCTGGGACCTCGCACGGTGCAAAAGCTGATGGAAGACCTGCGCGCCCGCCTCGGCCTGGGTCCGACGGCGACGCCGCACGCCCTGCGTCACTCCTTCGCAACGCATTTGCTCGCCCATGGCGGCGATCTGCGCGCGATCCAGGAATTGCTCGGCCATGCCAGCCTGTCGACAACGCAGATCTATGCCGATGTCGAGGCGACGCGTCTGATGGCGATTTATGACGGGGCACATCCGCGCTCAAGAACGCGTTGATGCTTCGGCCGCTCAGGCGGCGAGCTGGGCCCGGTCGTGCGACCACAGGGTGACTTCAAACCCCTCTTCCGCATCCATATGCGTGGACACTTGTTTGAAACCGGCCTTTTCGAGCACCCGGTGAGAGGGATTGCGGTCGCTGCGGGTGCGGGCGATGACGCGTTTGACATTCTCATGGCCATAGGCCCAGCCCATCAGCGCGTTGACCGCCTCGGTCGCGAGACCCCGCTCGCGATAGGAGACCAGCATGGAATAACCGATTTCCACTTCGCCTTCGGCGGTGGGCGCGCCCTGGAATCCGCCAATGCCCAGAAGCCGGTTCATGATCGGCGAGACATAGACCCAGGCATACCAGCCAACCTGCTCGGGATGGGCGGCAAGCTGGTCACGATTCCACGACATCGCCGATGCATCCATCAGTTCGGGCGGCCAGGACGGCTCGCGCTCGACCCCGAGCGCCGCAAAGAAGGCCGGGCGATCATTGAGTTGCAGTTCCGCCAGCTCCCGGTCGAGAGCGACCAGCCGGAGGCGTTGCGAGACGATTTCGGTTCTGTCAGGCATTGAGCTGCGTTCCATTCACTCAACTCGGGCACCATTTCAGACCGATGGCGGCGCCGGAGTTTCGCTCTTCTGTGCGTTGTCATGCCGCATTATTCGCCGTTTGTCCTTACAAGATTTCGCGAGAACAGCCTGGCGCGGATCTGCGGATTCCGGCCAGTCCCGGCTCCCGCAGCAAACCCGAGCGTGAGTCGGAGCCTAGCAGAATTCACATCTCGTGTCAGGACTGCATGCTCCAGCCTTCCACGCCCATCGCCGCCTGACGCACCGCTTCGGTCAAGGTCGGATGCGGGTGGCAGGTGCGCGCGACATCCTCGGAGGAGGCGCGGAATTCCATGGCCAGACAGATCTCGGCGATCAATTCACCGACATTGGCGCCAATCATATGAGCCCCGAGAATCTCGTCAGTTTCCGCATCGGCAAGAATTTTTACAAATCCGTCCGTGGCATGATTGGCGCGGGCACGAGAATTCGCCTGGAAGGGGAATTTGCCCTTCTTGTATTTGCGCCCTTCCTGCTTGAGCTCGTCCTCGGTTTTGCCGACGGAGGCGAGCTCGGGATAGGTATAAACGACGCCGGGAATGACGCCGTAATTCACATGCCCCGCCTTGCCGGCTATGCGTTCGGCGCAGGCCACGCCCTCATCCTCGGCCTTGTGGGCGAGCATCGGGCCTGAGGTGCAATCGCCGACAACCCAGACATTCTCCGCCGAGGTACGGAAATGGTCATTGGCGATGACGCCGCGAGCATCAGGTTCGATGCCGACATTTTCCAGACCCAGACCTGCGGTAAAGGGCCGGCGGCCAATGCAGACCAGCACGGTGTCGGCCTCAATCGTCTCGGCCTCGCCGCCCTTGGCCGGTTCCAGCGTCACTTTCAGCGTGCCGGGATCGGAGCTGTCGACACCGGTGACCTTGGTTCCCAGGCGGAAATCCATGCCCTGTTTGGCAAAAATTCGCTGCGCGGTCTTGGCCAGCTCATTGTCCATGCCCGGCAGGATGCGGTCGAGATATTCGACCACGACAACCTCGGCGCCCAGGCGGCGCCAGACTGAACCAAGTTCGAGTCCGATCACGCCGGCGCCGATCAGGACCAGACGTCCCGGGACCTGTTTGAGATCCAGCGCACCGGTTGATGAGACGATACGCGCCTCGTCAATGGTCACGCCCGGCAGTGGCGTTACTTCGGAGCCTGTAGCGATCACGATATGCTTGGTATCGAGCACCGAAATGCCGCTATCGGTTTCGACCTGGACCTTGCCCTGGCCAAGGATCTTGCCCTTGCCGCGAATATATTCGGCACCGTTTTTCTTGAACAGGAATTCAATGCCCTTGGTCAAGCCGTCAACGGTCTCGTCCTTGTGCGCGAGCATGGCCGGCAGATCCAGCTCAACCTCGCCAGCAATGATACCCATGGCCGGAAATTCGGTCGTCGCGCTCTCGAACAGTTCGGAGGCATGCAACAGGGCCTTGGACGGGATGCAGCCGACATTCAGACACGTGCCGCCCAGCGTGCCGCGCATTTCGACGCAGGCCACTTTCAGCCCCAGCTGCCCGGCACGGATGGCGCAATTATAACCGCCGGGACCACCGCCGATAATGACAAGATCATAGGGTTCGGACATTTGGGCCTCACGGATTGGAAAGGAAGTCGGAATTGGACACGCTCACTATATGCAACCTTCTGGCAGCGAAGGTAAGGCCCGGCCTGCGGTCCGGGCCGGGTATGGCAGGCTGTCAGCCCGGCCGCTGCGGCCCGAAGCGCAAGACAGCGGCACCGAGCAGGACGGCGAAACTGGCGAGGTTCATGATGATATCGTGGATCAGGAAGGCCGGGCGGTCGACATTGAGATAGAGGGGTTCGGAGATAATCCAGATCCAGTATCCCAGATCCAGAGAAACAGCAGCGGCGGCCGTCAGAAAGGCCGGCTTGACGCCTTTCGGCCAGGCGACGATCAGCAGTATAGCGGTCGCCAGAAAGCCCGCCATATAGCTGGTCCAGATGGCCAGAAGCCAGGTGGGCACGTCCTGCAATGCCGTCAGGATGGCCGGCTCACTCGCGCCCAGGGGCAGGAACAGCCAGTCACCGGCCCAGGCTGCCAGCAAATAGGGCAGGCTGTAGGTGACGCGTCCGAGCGCGAGTATGATGATGATCCAGCGTAAGGTCTGCATTGGTACAACACTTATCCGTCGCTGGTTTTATCTTGGACCGGGTGCGCCCCGCCAGCTTCGTCCGATAGACGTCCCGGCCTAGAGATCGAACAGGAGACGCTGCGGATCTTCCAGATTTTCCTTCACGCGCACCAGCCAGGTGACGGCTTCCTTGCCATCAACAATGCGGTGATCATAGGACAGGGCGAGATACATCATCGGCCGGATCACGACTGCGCCATTCAGGGCGACCGGGCGCTCCTGGATCTTGTGCATGCCGAGAATGCCCGATTGCGGCGCATTCAGGATCGGCATCGACATCAGCGAGCCATAGACGCCGCCATTGGAGATGGTGAAGCTGGCGCCCTGCATTTCGTCAATCGTCAGCTTGCCGTCGCGGGCGCGCTTGCCCAGGCGGATGATTTCCTTCTCGATCTCGGCCAGCGACATCTGGTCGACATTGCGCACCACCGGCACAACAAGACCGCGCTCGGTGCCGACAGCGACGCCGATATCGTAGAAATTCTTGTAGATGATATCGCTGCCGTCGATCTCGGCATTGACCGAAGGAATCTCCTTCAGCGCCGCGACGCAGGCCTTGGCGAAGAAGCTCATAAAGCCGAGCTTGACGCCATGCTTGGCCACGAAAGCCTCCTGATGGGCTTTGCGCGCATCCATGATCGCGCCCATATCGGCTTCATTATAGGTCGTCAGGATGGCGGCCGCGTTCTGGGCATCCTTGAGGCGTTTGGCGATGGTCTGACGCAGGCGCGTCATGCGCACGCGTTCCTCGCGCGGCCCCGTATCGCGCGGCGCTGCGGCGGGAGCGGGAGCAGCGGCGGGCGCAGATGGCGCAGACGGAGCGGCAGCGGGCGCTGCGGCCGGGGCAGCGGCGGCCTGCAGCGCGTCACCCTTGGTGATACGGCCATCACGGCCCGAGCCCTCAATGGCGCCGGCATCGAGCTTGTTTTCCTCGATGATGCGGGCGGCCGATGGCATGGCCACGGCGTCACTGCCGCCGGCAGATGCGGCAGCGGCAGCCGGGGCGGAGGTGGCCGGAGCGGCAGAGGCTGCCGCGCCTTCGGTGATTTTCGCCACCACATCGCCCGGCGCAACGCTGTCGCCCTCGCCGACCATCAGCTCGGCGATCACGCCAGCGGCCGGTGACGGCACTTCGACAGCGACCTTATCTGTTTCGATCTCGACCAGGGCCTGATCGACGGTGACGCTATCGCCGACCTTCACCAGCCAGGCACCGATCGTGCCTTCGGTGACCGATTCGCCCATTTGCGGCACGGTCGCCTCGATCGTTTGACCGCCGCCGCTGGCCGGTGCGGGTGTCGCCTCTTCCTGAGCGGCCGGCTCGGCAGATGCAGATTCGGCCGCGGCGGCGGCTTCACCACCGGCGCTCATCGTCGCCAGCCTGGCGCCGATCTCGACGGTTTCGCCTTCCTCGACGAGGATGGTGCCAACGACACCGTCATTTTCTGCCCGGACCTCGACCGCGACCTTGTCGGTTTCGAGTTCGACGAGGACATCGTCTTTCTTGACTGTGTCGCCGGCCTTGACCGACCAGGTGCCAACGGTGGCTTCGGTGACGGATTCGCCGAGCTGTGGAACGGTGATGTCGGTCATGATGATGTCTTTCCTGTTGGCGACGGGATGGTCACGCGGCGGCCGGGGATCAACCCAGCGCCTCATTGACCAGCGTTTCCTGTTGATGCTTGTGCTTGGCGGCAATACCGGTTGCAGTCGAAGCGGAGGGCTGACGGCCGACATAGACCGGGCGTTTGGCGGCGCCGTCCAGCTTGCCGAGAACGAATTCGATATTGGGCTCGACGAAGGTCCAATAGCCCATATTGCGCGGCTCTTCCTGGCACCAGACGATCTCGGCCTGCGGGAAGCGGGCGAGTTCGGCGAGCAGCGCCTTGAACGGGAAGGGGTAGAGCTGCTCGACGCGCATCAGATAGACATCGTCGATATCCTTCTCCTCGCGCGCTTCGAGCAGGTCGAAATAGACCTTGCCGGTGCACAGGACGACGCGGCGGATCTCATTGTCCGGCTTGAGCACGGTGGTGGAATGCGAAATCTCGCCATCCAGCCGCGAGCTCGTATCAGCATCATCCCACAGGACGCGGTGGAAGGAGGAGCCTGGCCCCATCGCCGCGAGCGTCGAGACGCAACGCTTGTGACGCAGCAGGCTCTTGGGCGTCATGATGACCAGCGGCTTGCGGAAATTGCGATGGATCTGACGCCGCAGGATGTGGAAGTAATTCGCCGGCGTCGAACAGTTGGCGACCTGCATATTGTCCTGGGCGCATTGCTGCAGGAAACGCTCGGGACGGGCCGAGGAATGCTCGGGACCCTGGCCCTCATAGCCATGCGGCAAGAGCATCACCAGGCCGGACATGCGCAGCCATTTGCGCTCACCCGAGGAGATGAACTGGTCGATGATAACCTGGGCACCATTGGTGAAGTCACCAAACTGGGCTTCCCACATCACCAGCGTATTCGGTGCGGAAAGCGAATAGCCGTATTCGAAACCGAGCACGGCCTCTTCCGACAGCATGGAATCGACGACTTCATACTTCTTCTGGTCATCGCCGAGATGGTTGAGCATCGTATGGCGATCGCCCGTTTCCTGGTCGATAATGTGCGAATGGCGCTGCGAGAAAGTGCCGCGGCCGCAATCCTGGCCGGACAGTCGCACCGGGAAGCCCTCGGTCAAAAGCGTGCCGAAGGCGAGATGCTCGGCCGTCGACCAGTCAAGGCCCTCGCCGGACTCGATAGCGGCGCGGCGTGCGCCGATGACACGATCGAGCGTGCGGTGGATATTGATGCCTTCCGGCACCGTCGTCATCGCCATGCCGACGGCTTTCAGGCGCTCCATCGTCGCACTGGTCTCGCCCTTGCGATCATCGCTTTCGGGCAGGCCGAGGCCGGACCAGCGGCCGTCGAGCCAGTCGGCCTTCTCGCGTGAGAAGGACTTGCCGGCGTCAAATTCAGCCTCAAGGAAAAGGTCGAACTCGTTTTCCATCGCCTCGACTTCGGCCGCCGTCAGCGAGCCTTCGGCGATCAGCCTGTCCTGGTATTTCTTGCGGACCGGCGGCAAATCCTTGATCACCCGGTACATGATCGGCTGGGTGAAGGTCGGGTCATCGCCCTCATTATGGCCGTAGCGGCGATAGCAGAACATGTCGATCACGACATCCTTGCCGAAGAGCTGCCGGTATTCCGTCGCAATGCGCGTGGCGTGCACCACCGCTTCGGGATCATCGCCATTGACGTGGAAGATCGGCGCCTGGACCATCAGCGCCACATCGGACGGATAGGGGCTGGACCGGCTGTCCTTGGGATCGGTGGTGAAGCCGATCTGGTTATTGACGATGAAATGGATCGCACCGCCGGTACGGTGACCGCGCAGACCCGACAGGCCGAGACATTCCGTCACGATACCCTGGCCGGCAAAGGCGGCATCGCCGTGCAACAGAAGCGGCAGGACTTTCGAGCGCGGTGTGCCTGCCAGCTCGCGGCAATTCTGTTCCTGCTTGGCGCGTGCCTTGCCGAGCACGACCGGATCGACCGCCTCGAGATGCGATGGATTGGCGGTCAGCGAGAGGTGGACCCTGTTGCCGTCAAACTCGCGATCGGAGGAGGCGCCGAGATGGTATTTGACATCGCCGGAACCGAATTCTTCCTCGCCTTGGGTATTGCCGCCCTGGAATTCGTGGAAAATCTGGTGATAGGGCTTGCCCATCACCGCGCCGAGCACATTGAGCCGGCCACGATGCGGCATGCCGATAATGATGTCATCGACACCCATGGCGCCGCCGCGCTTGATGATCTGCTCCAGCGCCGGAATCATGGATTCGCCGCCATCGGCACCGAAACGCTTGGTGCCGGGATAGCGCTTGTGCAGGAATTGCTCGAAACGCTCGGTCTCGATCAGCTTGCCGAGAATGGCGCGCTTGCCGTCATTGGTGAAGCGGATTTCCTTGTCCGGCCCCTCGAAGCGCTCCTGCAGCCAGGCTTTCTCCTCCGGATTGGAGATATGCATGAATTCAATGCCGACCGGGCCGCAATAGGTGCGGCGCAGGATTTCCAGCATTTGCCGCGGCGTCGCCGTTTCCAGACCGAGATAGCCATCAATGAAGATGCTCTCATCCATCACCGACTCATCAAAACCATAGGTCAGCGGGTCGAGTTCCGGCTGCGCGCCCTGGTCGGCCAGGCCGAGCGGATCGAGATCGGCGGCCAGATGGCCGCGCATGCGATAGGCGCGGATCATCATGATGGCGCGGATCGAGGCCTGGGTCGCCTTGCGGATCGCGGCCGGGTCGGCCTGCGGCGCGGTGCGCTCCACATGGGCTGCAACTTTCTCGACCATCGCCGCCTCATCGGCACCGATATCGCCGAGCGCCGAGACCATCTCGCCATTGACGGCGCGCGGCCAGCCGGCGCGTTTCCAGCTCGGACCGGCCGCGGCGCGCCGGGAATCGGCAGCGGAATCGCCCATGGCGTTGAAGAATTGTCGCCAGCTGTCAGGAACACTCGCCGGATCGGCGGCGTAGGCGGCGGCCATCTGCTCGAGATAGACGGCGTTGGCGCCTTGCAGGAATGACGTATCCAGGAAGGATTGATTGTCGGAAGAGCGGGTCTGGTCAGACATGGGGGGAAGGCCTGAAATCGCAAAAAGATCCGTAACGGACTAAGCCGATACGGTTAACAACCATCTATGGCCGTTCTGTGGAAAACAGAAGGTTTTCGCAGGCGACTGGTGCCAACTTGCTGACAGGCGACGCCAGACATGAAAAAGCCGCGCCGGGACGGACCCGCGCGCGGCCTGTTCATGTCAGCGCAAAGGCTCAGCCCTTGAGCAATTCCGCCAGCGTGGTGCCGAGGCGGGCCGGGCTTGGCGAGACGGTGATACCGGCCGATTTCATGGCTTCGATCTTGTCTTCCGCGCCGCCCTTGCCGCCGGAGACGATGGCGCCCGCATGGCCCATGGTGCGGCCTGGCGGGGCTGTAACCCCGGCGATGAAGCCGACGGTGGGCTTGGAGCGGCCCTTCTTGGCCTCATCCTTGAGGAATTGCGCCGCGTCTTCTTCAGCCGAGCCGCCGATTTCGCCAATCATGATCATCGACTTGGTTTCCGGATCGGCGAGGAAAAGCTCGAGCATGTCGATGAATTCGGTGCCCTTGACCGGGTCGCCGCCAATGCCGACAGCCGTGGTCTGGCCAAGGCCGACCTGGCTGGTCTGGAACACGGCTTCATAGGTCAGCGTGCCGGAGCGCGAAACGACTCCGACCGAGCCCTTCTTGAAGATCGAGCCCGGCATGATGCCGATCTTGCACTCTTCAGGGGTCAGGATGCCCGGGCAATTGGGGCCGAGCAGGCGGGAACTGGATTTCTCCAGCCGCGCCTTGACCTTGACCATGTCGAGCACGGGAATGCCCTCGGTGATGCAGACGATGAAGGGGATTTCCGCCTCGATCGCTTCAATGATCGCGGCGCCGGCCCCTGCAGGCGGCACATAGATCACCGAGGCATCGGCCTTGGTGGCGTCCTTGGCTTCAGCCACGGAAGCAAAGATGGGCAGGCTTGCCGCACCGTCGAGCCCGGACGACCAGGTCGTGCCACCCTTTTTCGGGTGCACGCCGCCGACCATTTTGGTGCCGTAATAGGCCAGCGCCTGTTCAGTGTGGAACGTACCGGTCTTGCCGGTCAGGCCCTGGACGATGATGCGCGTGTCTTTATTGACGAGGATCGACATCTATTTGGCCTCCTTCACGGCGGCGACAATCTTCTGGGCCGCGTCGTCGAGATCGTCCGCGGCGATCACATTGAGACCGGATTCATTGATGATCTTCTTGCCGAGCGCGACATTGGTGCCCTCGAGGCGCACCACCAGCGGCACTTTCAGCCCGACTTCCTTGACCGCGGCGACCACGCCCTCGGCGATGACGTCGCAGCGCATGATGCCGCCGAAGATATTGACCAGAATGCCTTTGACGTTCGGGTCAGCGGTGATGATCTTGAAGGCCGCCGTGACTTTCTCGGTCGTGGCACCGCCACCGACATCGAGGAAGTTGGCCGGCTCGGCGCCATAGAGCTTGATGATGTCCATCGTCGCCATGGCGAGACCGGCACCATTGACCATGCAGCCGATATCACCGTCGAGGGCGACATAGGCGAGGTCATGCTTGGAGGCCTCGATTTCCTTGGCGTCTTCCTCGGTCGTATCGCGCAATTCCATGATGTCGGGATGGCGGAAGAGCGCATTGCCGTCGAAGGAGACCTTGGCGTCGAGCACCCGCAAATGACCGTCTTCCATGACGATCAGCGGATTGACCTCGAGCATGCTCATATCCTTCTCGGTGAAGGCCTTGTAGAGGATTTTCGCCAGCGAACCCATGTCGGCACGCGCTGTGCCGGTCAGCTTCAGCGCATCGGAAATCCGGTCCGCGTCGGCGTCGGTGACACCGGCGAGCGGTTCGATATTCAGCGTCTGGATCTTTTCCGGGGTTGCATGGGCAACCTCCTCGATATCCATGCCGCCTTCAGTCGAGACCACGAAGGCAACCTTGCCGGTTTCGCGATTGACCAGGATGGAGAGATAGAGTTCGCGATCGATATCGGCACCGTCCTCGATATAGAGGCGGTTGACCTGTTTGCCGGCCGGGCCCGTCTGGTGCGTGACCAGCGTATTGCCGAGCATTTCACGTGCGTTCTTGACCACATCCTCTTTCGAGAAGGCGAGGCGAACGCCGCCCTTGGCGTCAGGGCCGAGCTCCTGGAACTTGCCCTTGCCGCGTCCGCCGGCATGGATTTGGGATTTGACGACCCAGAGCGGCCCGGGGAGCTTGTCGGCGGCGGCCTTGGCCTCGTCGACGGAGAAAATCGCAACGCCTTCGGCGACAGGCGCGCCAAAGCTTTTCAGGACGGCTTTCGCCTGGTGTTCATGGATATTCATGTGTGCGGGCCTCGCGTGGGGAGAGATCGACAGATAGGCCGGATGGAACCCGCCTTATAACACCCGCCCGCTTCAGCGCAACGCCTTCGCTCGGACGGGTTTTCATTCAGATATGAACCACATTGGCCTGGTCATCGGGCGGCCGGGCCCGGTGGACGATATCGTTGAATTCCAGCGGCCGCGCCGGCGCGGGCATGCTCTGGTCGGCCCCGATCAAATCGCCGCTGAACAGCCGCACGCCAGCACTGACCGAAGCGCCGAGCAGGGACGCGTTCTCGACCTGGGTCAGAAAAGTCTCGGCCTTCATGTCCTGCGCGGCGGTCACCAGACCCAGCACGGCCTGGACCGTCGAACTGCTCACCTCGCCATCACCAAGGCGGTGGGGAATTTCCGTGCCGAACACACTGACGCCGCTGCCCTCGAACCGGCGCAAATCCGCGACACCATAAGGCAGGCGCGCAATGATTTTCGAACCGAAGGGCATCATGGAGCGAAACAATTCCTGCATCTGCGCCTCAGGCGCGCCGGCGGGAATCGCATCAATGCGCAGCTGGAAATGACGCCGGATCGGGACCGGGACAGATTGCAGAATCGCAAAATAGCTCATCCGTTCGGAGAGCGAGGAAATCGTGTCGTAATGCACCGGTATGATTATGCCGCAATTGCCGCCGCTCGTATGGACACGCTGGAAACCGCGCTGGGCCGCGATGGCGACGGAATGGTCGAGCAAGCGATTGAGCGGGCGCGAATCGAGGACCGAAAAGGTGTCTCGGCCATAGGCCGGCCAGCCATTGACCATCCGGCGGGCGACGCACAGATGGTGGGTGATGGCATTCATGCGGGCGTCCCAGCAGGGCTTGAAGACAATCTCGTCCCAGGGCGTCGCCCGGCTCTTGCTGGCCGCCGCCGTCCAGCGCGGCGATGTCGGCCCGGCTTCGCCACCCATCTCCGCTTCAGCCGAACCCATGGCTCGGGTTTCAGGCTCGTCTGGCTGCGTGCTGGCGATGATTTCAAGAAATTCCTCGGTCGAGACGCTGCGGGATTCCGCTCCGAGCTTCAAGCTCTCCAGCGCCCGGTCACCAAGGAAGAAGGTGCAGAGTTCGGCCGTGATTTCCGCGACTTTTTCCGCCGCGTCATCGCCGCTCAAAACGCCGAAGATAATCAGGAACCCACCCTGACAACGGAAGACCACATCGTCCCGGTCGAGTCGCTTCTCGATGAAATGGGCGCTGACATCATAGATCTTGGTACGCAGATGTTCCCAGTCAGAGCCGGCGCGTTGCTTCACCTCCTCGAGATTGAGGAATTGAAGCTGACCCATCTCGACCTTCGCGCGGCCCGCGAGCGCCAGTTTGAGTTTCATTTTGAGTTCGGGCTGCATCGCGTTCCTGCTCCAGCCTCCTAGAGAACACCCGGGAGTGCAAACAGACGGTTACGGCAGGCGCGTGGCGGGTGTTTTCAGCAGCCGGATTGGCGACAGGGGTCTAGCTCCCATATCCCAGCAATTCCTGGTCGGACTCGCGTATCTCCTCGGCGCGCGCCAGCAAGGCCGCAAATGGAACCGCCTGTTTGGGCACCGGCAAAGCGGTATCCGTGCCGATAGCATCGCCGGCAAATCCGCGGATACCGACACTGATGCCGGCGACCAAGGCTTCAAAACTGTCCACCTGGTTGAGCGCCGTTCCGGCCCCCTGCTGCTGCGCAGCCTTGGTTCGCCGGCCGAGCATTTCGATGTGCGCGTCAGAGATTTCCCCGGCGCGAATTGAAGCCGGGATGTCAGCTCCGAAAATATCGATCCCGCAATCTTCAAATCGGCTCAGATCCGTCTGATCGAAAGGAATCGTGGCGAATAGGTTTGACCCGAACCACTTCATCGAGCGGAACATGTCCTGCATCTGCGCCAGCGGTGCGTCGGCCGGAATATGGTCCACCCTCAGGAAGAAGTGCCGCCGCAGATGCGGAGGCACAACTTGCAGGATCGAAAAATAGCTGACGCGGTCAGCGACGGTTCGGATCGTGTCATAGTGGACCGGAATGCAGATATTGCAGCTATCGCCGCGCGCATACATTTTTTGAAAGCCACGCTGGGCGGCGATCGCCACGGCGCGATCGAGCGCGCTGTGCAGATCGGCGGCGCGACTGCCCAGCAGCGTGTCACGTCCATAATACACGGCACCACCCTCGAAGCGCCGGGCCAGACATATGTTGGAACAGATCGCATTCTCCGCCGCATCCCAGCACGGCTTGAAAATGATATCATCCCATTGCCGGGTCGAGTCGGCCTGCACCGGATCGGCCAGCGCCGGCTCACTCATCACATTGGCCGTTTCACTATCCTTCGAGCGCGCGATCCGCGGATTGCTCCCGGCGCCCTCTCGGCCGATCTCCACACCACCGGGGTATGGCGGCTGAGACGATTTTGAAGCCTCCCGTTCCTGCCATCGCCCGGTCGCCTTGGCCGCGTTTCGAGCTTCCGTCTGCAGGCCGGATTTCTGTGCGGGCGAAGCGGCATCGCCCTCAACCCACCGGGCGACGGGCTTGGGGACCGGCGATCCCGTTTCGCGGCCAAGCACCGTTGCGGACTTCTCGCGCTTGTCACCCTGAGCCCATTTGGCATCCTTGCCGGGCGCGTCATCGGGCGCCTTGGCCGCGCGCCGGCGCCCGCCGGCAGCGGCTTCGGCGGGATCGGCCTGGGCACTCATCTGGATAAATTGTGCGAACTCCGCCGCATTGACCTTGCGCGCGCACGCATTGATGTCGAGATTTTTGAGAATCTGGTCCCCGAGGAAGAAGACGTTGAGTTCCTGCGAGAGGACTTCGAGCCGGGCCCGTGATTCTTCCGCTGACAAATGCGCGAAAATCAGGATGAAACCGCCACGGCAGCGCACCACAACATCGTCGGGATGTACCCGCTTTTCTACGAAGTGAGCTGCGACGCTATAGATTTTCTTGCGGACATCGATCCAGCGGTCACCGGTCTCGACCTTGACCATTTCAAGATTGAGGAATTGGAATTCATTCATTTCTGCCGGAGAGCGGCCAGCCAGAGCTTTCTTCAAACGCTCCTCAAGTCCCGACGACATGCCTATTCCATTTCAACAACTTGCCCGTTCAAAGGCGAACGTGGCGAATACTGTCGGTGAAATGCGATCCGTTCAAATCATCAATAATGCATCGTTATGAAATGATTTACCTTTTTGAAATTTCGGCCAAGTCTGTCCTAGCGCAAGGTCGCCATGATGGCGCCGTCAACCGACAATCCGCCGCCCCCGCGAACACACAGATAAAAGGCCAGGGCGCCATACACGGCCGCGCTCGTCCAGGCCTGCGGGGCGACCCACCAGGCGAAAATCACGGCGGCCAGCAAGAGGGCCAGACCGACCAGACGCGTCAGGAAGCCGACGGCGAGCATGGCTGCCGCCAGATGGGCCCCCCAGACCGCGACCTGCGCCAATTGCGTGGGCGCCACCAGCGGCACGGCCCAGATCTCGGCAGCACCCACGGCTGCCGGGACCACTTCGGGCCAGTCGGCCGCATAGGCGCGGCCCCAGGCCCACAAGCCCGGGATCAGCGACCCGCGCAACGCCGCGCCGACAATCCAGTCCGGCATGAAACGCTCGGCGCGCGCTGTGGTTTCGATGTCCTGCATGCTCGTCCCCGATACCCCGGGCCTCCATCGGAGGCCGACTGGCGGCAAGCATGCATGCCGCGCCGGACGCTGGCAATCTCATGCACCTAACGCGCGAAATGGCGTCCGGCCCAGTGGTCGATCGAGACGCGTCCGGGCCCGTATCCGGCGAGAAAAATCGCCATCACCACCCATAGGGCATGCGCGCTCCACCAGGCCTCCGGATAGACGAAGACCTGGATCACCAGTGTCATGCCGAGCAAGGCCAGCGCCGAAAAGCGGGTCAACAGGCCCAGCACCAGAAGGATGGGGAAGCTGAATTCGGCCAGGGTCGCCATCCAGGCCGCGATCTCTGTCGGGATCAGGGGCAGCGCATATTCGGTCTCGAACAGCGTCAATGTCGACGCTTTCAGACTGAGCGGGATTTCCGGCAGGCGCAGATGCGAACGCTGCACCGCGAAATCATTGATCATCTCGGTGTAGGAGAAAGCCCCGGCAGTCTGCACCTTGGTCAGAAGCGAGCGCCAGAACACCCCGGCCAGGGTCAGCCGGGCGAGGAGTTTGAGGACATCGCCGGCCAGAAAGCGTTGCACCAGTTCAATCAGGCGCTGATGGGCCTGCGGCACGGTTTTGATACGGGCGGCAATCGTCATGATCTGGATCCTGCAAGAATTGAACTGGAAATGGCTTCACCGAACAGGTCAGCGGCCTTGTGGGCGGCATCGACCAGGGTGGCGGCATGGGCCGCATCCTGCAGGTTCCCGCCCTGCGCCAGCGTGGCCAGAAAAGCGTGATCGGCGGGAGCCAGGGCGCGATGGCGCACGGTGCCGCGATGGCGCCAGACAAGGGCAAAATCCGGTGCCGGCTCGAGCACGATACGCGCCGGTTCCGCATCATCGCGATTGCTGCGCCAGATCGCATAGGCAGGCCATTGCGAAGACCACAGACTAGCCGAAGGGTGCAGGCCCGGCGCCAGTTGCGGCAAGACATCCGGCGCCAGGCCTGCAAGCTGGCCGGCATCAAGGGCCGGCGCGTCGGCCGCGTGGTGGGCCTCCAGCCAGGCCCGGTCAAGGCGGGCGACATCACCGAGATAGACCAGCCCGGCCGCGGGCGCATAGGTGTCGATAAAGCCGGCAAAGCCTCCGCCATATTGGCTCATCACGGGATCAGTCGGCGGAACGGCCTGCCAATAGGCCTTGGCCATAGGCGCAAAGAAATCGGCGCCGACCAGCCGCTCGACCACCGGATATGCGGCACGCAGGACCTCGATCACGCCGTGAACGACATTATTGCGATAGACGGCCATGCGGCGCAGCGCAGACGGCGTTGTCAGCCAGGGTTCGAGCGTCGACGCATCGCTGCTCGTGATCGCGGCGGCAAAATCGGCATGAAAATCGTCAGACATGGCCGTGTTCCACCTCGCGGACGCGATCGAGCACGCCCTGCGCCCGATTACGTTCGGCAAGCAATTCGCCAAAGGCGGGAATATTATTGTCGCGCTCGATCAGAACCGGCCTGGGTCCGAGCCGTGCAATCACCGCCTCATAGAGTGTCCAGACCGCACCGGCGATGGGCGCACCATGGGTGTCGATCAGCAATTCATCGCCCAGCCCGGCATCGGCTTCATGGCCGGCAAGGTGGATTTCGCCGACCGCCTCGACCGGGATGGTGTCGAGCCAGGCCTTGATGTCGAAACCGAGATTATGGGCACTGACATGAAGATTATTGATGTCGAGCAAGAGCCCGCAGCCGGTGCGCCGGACGGTTTCGGCGAGGAAATGAGCTTCCGGAATCTCTTCGCGCAGCGGCAGATAGCGTGAAGGGTTCTCAATCAGGACCGAAAACCCCAATGCCGACTGCATCGCATCAACATGCTCACAAAAGCGGTCGAGCGCTGCGCCGGTCATCGGGGTGGGCAGGAGATCATTGAAATAGCTGCCTGAATGCACCGACCAGGCGAGATGTTCGGATATCCGCACCGGCTCATACCGGTCGATCAGGGTTTTCCAGCGCTGCAAATGCGCCGGGTCGGGCGGTTCCAGACCGCCCAGTGACAGGCCGACCCCGTGCAGCGAGACCGGCTTGTTCGCCCGTATGGCATCAAGCCAGGCCAGGCGCGGGCCGCCGGCCGACATATAATTCTCGGGATGAACCTCGAACCACAGGCCGGCCGCCTGCTCATCCAGAGCCGCGCGATAATGCTCCGGCTTCAGGCCAAGGCCTGCTGAAGGGGATGTTTCAGGGATGGACAAGCGACCTCGCCTCGCGATGCGCTCCCCAGGGGGCGGGCAGCGCAGTCAGGAGTGGTGGAAATCAGGGGCGTTCAACCGGCGTCAGCGAGCCATTGCCATAGGGCGTCTCGATATCGACGCAGGTGCCCGCCGGGACAGAGGTCCAGGCATTGCCCTGATAATCGACGGTCGATGTTCCGGCGCAGGTCGTGCCCGGACCGGCGGCGCAATCATTCTCACCGGCCAGGGCGACGCCATAGCAATGCTCCATCGCTGGCGCGTCTTGCGCAGTCCCTGCGTGAGCGACCGCGGCGGTCAGGGAAAGAGCAAAGGCGGAAGCGGCAAGGGCTGCGATACCGGTTTTTGGGGCAGGGGTTCTCATCGTGCGTAGTCTCCAGGTTCTGGCCGGTCGCCGTTGGGGGGAAGGTTTGCGACCGGCAGACGGACGATATCCATCCGCCGCCGGAACGCTACTCACGTCCCCGTCCGGTTGCTTCACCAATGCGTTATCGTTTGCGTGATCTTGCGCGAGCGCCCGATCGCAGGCCCGCCTGCTCACCGAGGGCAACCGGCTCATCGCAGGCCTCTCCCGAACATGGAGGCAAGATGAGCCGGCAATCACAAGCCCGCGAGCATGATCGTGTGCATCAGGCGCCCCGGTATGAAGGAGAGCAGGCCGGGAATGATCAGGGCGCCGTAGAACAGGCCCATGACCTGGCCGCGATGACCGCTCCGGTCGCGGCGGCGGGCCGAAAGCACCAGGCGGACAATGCCGATTATCGTCAGCGGCACGAAAATATGGATGAAGGAGAAATCGCCGCCATTGATTTGACGGATGAAGATCGCGCTGATCGCGGCTACCGCCATCAGCAGAACGAACAGCATCCCCATCGTGCGGTGTGGCAGGTTGCCCTTCGGCGCAAGCAATTGGATGGAGCCGATCAAGAGTGCCCCGACGGCGCTGAAAATATGCAGCTGGACGACGAAGGGGGCGGACAGAAAAGCTTCGGTATTCATGGTGATCTCCTCGATGGCGCTGGTCTGTGATCGACACAGAAACGCATCGCGGCAGGGATTGAAGCGCGATTGCGCAAACGGGCTGATGCGGTGCGCGAAATGCGCTAGGTGTTGATCCACGCTTCGTGAATGGACGTCATGAAACCGACCGGATCCAATAAGGGCCTGCTGCCAACCCTCGCCATCATCCTGGCGCTGGGCAGTTTTCTGTCCGTGCTTGGCCCCTATCAGACCCATCAACTCGGCTTCCCGGGCGTCTGGTTCTACTGGGTCGGACTGATGGGTCTGGGCTGGGCGTCGAATGCCCTGGTGACCCTGATTCTGGCACGCCTCACCGGTAATTGGCCCTGCCTCGCCCATTATGCCCTCGCCTCATTCCTGATCAGTGTTCCGATCACCGTCGGGGTGGTCGCGATACAGGCCCTGCTCTCCCAGCCCTTCCAAGCTGCGGCGTTGCCGGTCGTCTTCATCCTGGTCTGGGTGATTTCTGCAGCAGTCACAACGCTCGGCTGGCTGATGGAACGGCGCGCCCCTGCTCCGGAAACACCTGCCATCGGCCGGGCACTGCTCGACAAGCTGCCGCCACGCCTGCGGCGGGCGCCCTTGTTGGCACTGCAGTCGGAAGACCACTATCTGCGCGTCCATACCGGGGCGGGTGATACGCTGGTCCTGATGCGATTGAGCGATGCCATGGCTGCGGTCGGGAATCTGGATGGCCGCCAGACCCACCGCTCCTGGTGGGTGGCGCGCCAGGCCGTCGATACCGTTTCCCGCGGCGATGGACGCGCCATCCTCACGCTGAGCAATGGCGTGCAGGCCCCCGTCAGCCGCTCCCACGCGCCCGGCCTGCGGGAATCCGGCTGGTATTGAGCGCCACCGCGGCCTGCGGCGGCATGCCGCCTGATCGGGCTCTTGCCCGCCCGCGCCGCGCGTCACACACTCGCGCCACCCGATTGCCCCAGACCGCAGGATGACCGCGCCGATGAGCCCTCGTATTGATTTCAGACTGAACCCGGATCTCGACGTCGCGCATTATGCCCGCCTCTACGCCAAGACCGGTCTGGTTCAAATCCCCGACATTCTGCCGGAAGAGACGGCCAATGCTGTCCACGAGATGCTGGCGAGCCGGATTTCCTGGCGGATGGTTTTCGTGGCGCCCGCCGACGGCCAGGTCGCCGATTACGGCTCGGTCGTCTGTCTCGACCAGGCAGAAATGCAGGCCTTCGGCCGGGAGCGCCTGCAGCAGATCGTCAATGGTGTGCTGGAGATGGCGCGCAGGAATATCGGTTTCCTCTATTCCTCCTACCCGATGATCCAGGCCTATGCCGAGGGCTGGGATCCGGGTCACCCGATCCACCAGTTGACAGAATTCATGAACTCGCCGGCCTTTCTGGATTTCGGCCGCCAGGTAATCGGCGCCGAAAAACTGACCAAGGCGGACTGCCAGGCGACGCTGTATTCGCGTGGCCATTTCCTCACCCGTCATCGTGATGATGGCATGAATAACGAACGCCGGGCCGCCTACACGTTTGGCTTCACGCGCGACTGGCAAACCGATTGGGGCGGCCTGCTCATGTTCCTCGACGACAAGCAGGATGTCGAGCGGGCCCTGATGCCGCGCTTCAACATGCTCTCCCTGTTCGACGGCCACCGGATCCATTCGGTGAGCCCGATCTCGCCCTTTGCCGGCGCCGGGCGCTATCAGATCACAGGCTGGCTGCGCGACGACCTGCCGGCCTTCATCAGCTAGGTTAAGCCGCTCAATGCGCCAGAAGCACGGCGAAGGATGTGCCATCGATCAGTGAGGTCGTCTCGTCGCGGCCGATGGCACGCAATAATAGCGGCGCCCCGAATCCACCCATCACCAGGAGGTCGGCCCGCCCCGCGCTGGCCGCCTCGATCAACGTCTGGGCGGCGCTGCGCCCTTCCAGCGCAACCGTACTGGTCGTGGCGGTCACATCGTGTTGCTCGAGATAGGCCGCAATCTCGGACAATTGGTCCGACGCTTCGGCGTCACCGCCCGCGCGGTAGACGCCGACCGCCTCGGCGGCCTGCAGCATCGGCATGGCACCGACCATGGCGCGCATCGCTTCCAGCGAGCCGTCCCAGGCGATTGCGATACGCCTGAACCCGGCCTTCGCGTCACGCTTTGCCGGAAGCAGGAGGACAGGCCGGCCCGATTTTGTCGCCGCCATGCTGATTGATTGCAGCTCATGGGCTCCCGCCTTGCCTTCGGGCTTTGCCATCAGGATCAGATCACACACGCGGCCCTGATCGGCCATCGCCTCTTCGGGCAGGCCAACATATTCGATGAATTTTCCAATTACTGCATCATCGGCCTCATCAGCGATCGTGTTGAAGCTGGCATGCGCCGCGGTGCTGGCTTCCGCAGCGGCATCGGCCAGCGCTTCGAGCACGGCCTCCATTCCGTAGGTCGAAAAGGAATCGCCGAGGAAATCGGCGCCACTGGCCAGATTACGGCGGACGAAAAGCGCATCGAGGCGCGCGCCATGCTCGCCGCAAAGCCCCACACCCTGTTGCAGAAGCGGCCCGTCGGTCTGTGAGCCATCGAGCATTGTGACGATACGGCGCAGTTTCATGATGCAGTCTCCAATCTGGAAATCATTTGGTGATCGCCGGGGCGAGTCGCGCGCGATGCGTCCGCCAGTCACTGGCGCTCTGGCCCCAGATATCCACCAGAATGCCAAAGCCCGGGACTTCCACTTCCTGGCCGGTATTGGCCGAACCGATGCGCGCAGCGACCGCCTGGCTACCGCGGTTATCGGCATGGATGAGGTGGATGACGCTGTCCCAGCCGAGCGTATCAAAGGCGTGATCCATACAGGCGATCGCCGCCTCGGTCGCATAACCCTTGCCCCAGCTTTCCCGGTTCAGCGTCCAGCCGATTTCCGGCTGCGGCCAGCCATGCGGATACCAGGGCCCGACCCGGCCCAGCCATTGACCGGTCGCCTTCTCGATCACCGAAAAGAAGCCATAGCCGCGCAATTGCCAGTGCCCGGCAATACCACACAGGCTGCGCCAGGCCAGCTCCGGGGATTGCACCCCGCCGATAAAGCGGGTGGTGACCTCATCGGCCATCATGGTGCATAGCGGCTCGAAATCCGAAATATTCGTCGGACGCAACAACAGGCGTTCGGTTTCCAGGACAGGTTCGATCATGCCCTGAAAGCGACACCACCCCGCCACAAACGTCAAGTAGGCATAGAGGTGGCAAAAGCGCCCGCCTGGCCCCGCTGGCAGCGCGTTCCAATCATGGCTCGGCGATTGCACGGTGCCGCAGGGAAGCAGGCTTTAGGAGAGCATAAACCATCATGGACGCCAGCAACCGTCCCGGAGTGATACGCTTATTGATCTACATGCTCGTCGCGGCGGGCATGTCTGGCGGATTTGCGGGTTGGGTGCAGTCCAGTGAAGCGGCTCTGTGGACGGCGGACCTGAACATTCCCGACTGGACGCCAGTCGGAATTCTGCCCAACCTCATTTCAATTCTCATCATGCAATTGATCGCGATCAGCCTGTGGATCACCCAGCGCAGTGAGCGCGGCGCGTTCCGCTATGTCGCGGCTGCGCTGATATTGGGAATCGTCGCCGGACTGGTTCTGCAATTGTGCATCACCTTTGGCGGCCAGGACGTTCAGGCGGGCTTCCTCGCATCGCTTGTATTGTGGCTCTATGCGCTTTTCGCTCTCGCCATTGTCGGTCGTTGCTCCAGACCGGCGAGCTGGTTGCTCTGGCCGCTCTTCGCCTGGCTGACCTTCGTCGTAGCGCTGAGCTTCGAAGTCATGCGGCTCAACAATACCTCGACTTTCGTCGGCGGCCTCTGAGCCACAGCCGATCGGCAACAGGAAAACGGCCGCCGGATTGCTCCGGCGGCCGTACTCCATTTCCGACTGGTGCCCGGCTCAGGCGAGCGACGGATCGAGCGTCTTGCAGGCCGCGACCAGGCCTTTGACCGACTCGACCGAGACGTCGAACATCGCCTGCTCTTCGGCATTGAGCGAGATCTCGACCACTTTCTCGACGCCGCCGGCACCGATCACGACGGGCACGCCGACATACATGTCGTCCTGGCCGAACTGGCCGGTCAGATGCGCCGCGCAGGGCAGGACGCGCTTCTTGTCGCGCAGATAGGCGGTGGCCATCTCGATGGCGCTTTCCGCCGGCGCATAGAAGGCCGAGCCGGTGCCGAGCAGGGCCACGATCTCGCCGCCGCCGCCGCGCGTGCGCTTGACGATTTCTTCCATCTTTGCGTCGGTCGACCAGCCCATGGCGATCAGATCGGGAACCGGAATGCCGGCGACGGTGGAATAGCGCAGCAGCGGCACCATGGTGTCGCCGTGGCCGCCCATCACGAAGGCAGTGACATCTTCAACCGAAACGCTGAACTCATCGGCGAGGAAATGGCGGAAGCGGGCACTGTCGAGCACGCCGGCCATGCCGACGACCTTGTTGTGTGGCAGGCCGGAGAATTGGCGCAGGGCCCAGACCATGGCGTCGAGCGGATTGGTGATGCAGATCACGAAAGCGTTCGGCGCGTGCTTGGCAATGCCTTCGCCAACGGCCTTCATCACTTTGAGATTGATGCCGAGCAGGTCATCGCGGCTCATGCCCGGCTTGCGCGGCACGCCAGCGGTGACGATGCAGACATCGGCACCGGCGATCGCGGCGTAGTCATCGGCGCCGGCCAGTTTGGAATCCTTGCCGAATACCGGGCTGGCTTCAGCGATATCGAGGGCCTTGCCCTTGGCAACGCCGGCAGCAATATCGAACAGCACGACATCGCCGAGTTCTTCACGCGCGGCGATATGAGCCAAAGTGCCACCGATCATACCGGATCCGATGAGCGCAATCTTGTTACGGGCCATGGGGAGAGCTCCTCTTGAGGGAAGTGAATTGCTGCAGTGCGGTCTAACGCCGTGCGCGCGTCCGGGCAAGCGTGCTCATTCGTCACGCACCCGGGAACAGGCCTTGCGGCAATGCGGAATGCATTGTCCGCCCTTGCCCTTCCAGCCCATCTCCCGATCATGCAAGATCGCGCTGACCGCGCCTTGATGCACGCGCGACCGAATCCGGAGAGTCTGATGCGACGAATTCCAATCTGCCTGCTGCTATTTCTCACCACGAGTCCGGCCATGGCCGCCGACCTTGATGGCCTGGCCTGGATGAGCGGACATTGGCGCTCGGCCGAGGACGGGACAATCAGTGAGGAGATATGGACCGATGGTGCGGGCGGTCTGATGCTGGGCAGTAATCGAACGGTGCGGGGCGATCAGGCCGTGGCTTTCGAATTCCTGCGCATCGAGACGGACGGCACGCAGACGCGCTATTGCGCCCAGCCGGCAGGTGCCGCCGCGACCTGCTTTGCGATGACGGATCACGGCGATGGACGCGTCCGCTTCGAAAACCCGGAACATGATTTCCCGCAGGCTATCGAATACCAGCGGGACGGCGACGCCCTGACGGCAACGGTGTCAGACCTGTCCGGTGCGCATTCGCTGAGTTTTGACTGGCGGCGCGTGCCAGAATAGCCGGGGCGTCCCGCCCGGACCGCCTCAGCGCTTGATCGCCATCAGAATGCCGTCGCCAATCGTGGTGAAGGCCATGTCGACGCGGGAATCGTCGCGTATCTTGTCGGCCAGGGCCTTCAGGGCTGCGGTATCGGCATCGGCAGCGCAACGCTGCGGATCGGCGACACTGCCCGACCACAACACATTGTCGAACAGGACCAGCCCGCCCGGACGCAGGAGCTGTAGCGCCGCTTCGTAATAAGCGTCATAGCCGGTCTTGTCGGCATCGATGAATACCATGTCGACGCTGCCGGCGATCTCGCCGACCAGTCCGGCGAGGGTTTCGCGCGCATCGCCAATTCTGAGCTCGATCTGGCCATCAAGGCCGGCCTCCTGCCAATAGGAATGGGCGCGTCCGGTGTAATCATCGGAGATATCGCAGCCATAGAGCCGCGCCGCCGGCCCGTGCATCTCGTGCATGGCCAGCAGGGTCGCCAGAGCGGAATAGCCGGTGAAGACGCCGATCTCGACCGCGGTCCGCGCCTGAACCAGCCGGGCGCAGATTTGCAGGAAAGCGCCCTGCTCCGGGCTGATCTGCATCACTGAAACATCGCCCATCGCATCGGTTTCGAGCCGGCATCTCAGCTGCGCCGGATGTTCAACCCGATTGGCATTGCGAACATAGGCGGTGAGGCGGGCATCGAGCCCAAAGGACGAGGACATGGGCGTTCTCCAACATGGAAAGGGGTGGATCAGCTGGCCGGCCCAGTGTCGCGGGCCTGCCATTGTGCGGCAAGATATTCATGGCTGCGCATCTCGATCAGGCGCGAGGCGGTGCGTTCGAATTCAAAAGCACCATCGCCCTGCGGATAGAGGTCAGCGGGCTGGGCATCGGCGCTCATCACCAGCTTGGTCTTCGCCTCGTAGAGCGCGTCAATCAGGGTCACGAATCGCTTGGCCTCATTGCGCTTGTCGCGTTGAAGCTCGGGAACGCCGTCGAGCAATACAGTGTGAAACCGCGCAGCGATCGCGAGATAATCGGCGGCACCCAGGGGCCGGGCGCATAATTCCTCGAAGCTGAACCGGGCGACGCCGGCGACTTCGCGCTCGACGCGCAGCTGACGGCCCTGGATATCGAGCACGCAGTGCTGCGGCGTCGCGCCCTGGGTCAGCCGGGCCCAGGCGGCATTCATGGCCGCTTCGGCATCCGGCCCCAGCGGCGCGTAATAGACCGGTGCCGCCTCGAGCTGGCGCAGCCGGTGATCAACGCCGCCATTGAGCTCGACCAGATCGAGGCGGGATTTCAATTCCTCGATGAAGGGCAGGAAGAGCTGGCGGTTGATGCCGTCGAGATAGAGGTCGTCGGGATGGCGATTGGAGGTCGCGACCACCACGACACCCTCTTCAAACAAGCGATCGAACAAGCGTCCGAGGATCATCGCATCGGCAATATCGCTGACCTGGAATTCGTCAAAGGCCAGCAGACGGGCCTGCTGGGCCAGGGCGCGCGCCACCGGCGGGATCGGATCATCGCCGGTGCCGCGGACATATTCGGGCCGGCGCCTGCGTTCACTGTCGCTGAGGCCGCGCCAGGCGCCGATGCGGGCATGCACATCCTGCATGAATTCGTGAAAATGCGCCCGCCGCCTGGCCTCGACCGGCGCGGTATCGACGAAAATGTCCATCAGCATGGATTTGCCGCGCCCGACACCGCCCCAGAGATAAAGGCCGCGCGGCGCCGGCCTGGTTTTGCCGAACAGCGTTTTTGCGCCGGGCGTCCAGTCCTGCAGGCGCTGCGACAGCGCGGTCAGCAATCGCGCCGCACGCTCCTGGTCCGCATCCGCCGACAGCACCCCGGAGCCAACCCGCTCCTGCCACAATGAAATCGGCGTCGCCATCAGGGTAGCGTAATGACGAGGGGTTGCGATGGCGTCAATGGTGGGAGGCGGCGGACCTGTCTATCCGGCAGGCCAGAGCCGGACCACCGCAGCGCCGAGCGCCAGCAGCGTCACGAGACAGGCCAGCGCCAGCCAGACCGGTTTTTGAATCTCACGCATGCACCGCCTCCAGGGCGGCGCGCATGGCGTCGGGCAAGGGAAGGGGGCGGCGGGTCTCGCGATCGACATAGACGTGAACGAAATGGCCCTGGGCAGCGGCTTCGGCCTCACCGGGCTTGAACAGGGCGATCTCGTAACGCACGGACGAACGGCCGATTTTCGCGATACGCAGACCACCTTCGATGCGGTCGGGATAGGCCAGGGGCGCAAAATAATTACAGCCGGTCTCGACCACCAGCCCGATGACAGCGCCGGTGTGGATGTCCAGTCCGGCCTCCTCGATCAGGAAGCAATTCACGATCGTATCGAAAAAGCCGTAATAGGCGGCATTATTGATGTGGCCGTAAATATCATTGTCGGCCCAGCGCGTTGGCAGATCGCGCCAGCGGCCATAGGCGGCGCGTGGCCGCGTCTCGGTCACAGCACGGCCTCGTAACAGGCCAGGGCGGCATCCTGGGTCATCTCGCGCGGATTATTGACCAGGAGCCGGGTCACCAGCATCGCCTCCTCGGCCAGACGCGGCAAATCATTATGGCTCACACCGACCTGCGACAAGCGGGTCTCGATCCCGACCGAGGCGGCAATGCGCTCCATTTCCTCGACCAGGCCCTGGGTCGAGGCGTGCAGGCCGATATGGCTGGCGAGCTCGGCATAGAGTGGCTCGGCGGCGGGCGCGTTGAAGCGCAGGACCGGGGGCAACATCAATGAGTTGGACAGTCCGTGAGGGACGTGAAACACGCCCCCCAGCGGATAGGCCAGCGCGTGCACGGCCCCGACCGGCGCGTTGGCGAAGGCCTGCCCGGCCAGCAGGGCTCCGAGCAACATGTCCTCGCGTGCTTCAGTGTCGCGGCCATCGATGCAGGCGCGCTCAATGGCGCCGTGGAGCTTTTTGAGACCGGCCAGGGCGAGGGCATCAGAGACGGGATTTTTCTGCAGGCGGGTCGTAAAGGCCTCGATCGCGTGAACCATGGCGTCGATTCCGGTCGCGGCGGTGGTGGCGCGCGGCAAGCCATAGGTGAGCTCGGCATCAAGCACGGCGAGATCGCCATACAAGGCAGGCGAATTGACGCCCATCTTCGAACTCTCCCCGACCGTAATGACGGAGATAGGCGTCACTTCCGACCCCGTTCCGGCAGTGGTCGGGACCAGGATCAGGGGCAGGCGCGGCCCCGTCGCATTGTTGACGCCATACATTTGCGCCAGCGTCTGTTTCGAACCGAGCAGCATCGCCACCAGCTTGGCCGCGTCCATGGAGGAACCACCACCAAACCCGATCACGACTTCGGCGCCGAAGCCCCGCGCCGCATCCTCGGCGGCCCACACTACCGCCTCGGGCGGGTCGGCGACAATCTTGTCAAAGATCGCGACAGACAGTCCCGCTGCCTCCAGTGCCGCAATGGCGCCGTCGATCAGACCGGCAGACCGCACGCCGGGGTCGGTGACGAGAAATATCCGCCGCCGCTCCCCGATCAGGGGCGCTGCGACAGCCGCCAGCCGGGCAGCCGAGCCGGCGCCGACATGGATGTGCGGGACAGTACGGAAATCGAAAGCAGACATCGAAGCCTCAAACACGGTTCGCCCGCCAGGCGGGATGAGTTGGCCGTCATGGTTGCCGCGTTGGGGGCGCTAGGCAAGCTTTGGCCGGAAAATGCACCCCGGCCCCGTGCCAGAACGGGTCAGGTGTAGATGCGCTTCGCCCCACGGCAGGTAGACCAGAATCATCAAGAAATACTGGCCTCCCCGGAGGCCAAACCCTAGAGTCAAAGTCAACTAATAAGAACAAGCTGTTTGTGGATGAGCGTATGCCGATAAAAGTCAGCCTCAATGAAAATGAATGCCTGATCCTGATCGAGAGTAGCGGCGCCTTGCTGCGGCGCGAGGCGGGCTGGGGCGCCGAACGGGTCCGCGAATTGCTAAGTCAGCATCCCATTTCCGCGGTACTCTTTGATTCAAGCCAGATCCAGAAACACAACTCGCCGTCATTGTCCGGCGAGATCATTTCCGGCTTCATTCAAGCTATCGAGTCGGATGTCCTGATTGCCTATGTGAGGCCGAACTGCTGGGATGAGGCCTATTTGAGCCAGGTCGCCACAGGGATTGAAGACATCCCCGCCAGATCCCGCGTATTCGAGAATATCGACACCGCGCGCGCCTGGCTACGCGATGAAACGGGCTGTAAGGCCGCGCCGGCCTAGGTATGGAATTGGCTTCTGCCCGCGACACGGGCCGGCAGAAGCCAACAGCGTTCGATCAGGCCAGTCCGTGACTAGCTCATCGTCGGAATGACAAAGGCCTGGTCGCCGATATCGCCGGTCGGCCAGCGCTGGGTCACCGTCTTGATCTTGGTGAAGAAGCGGATGCCGTCCGTGCCGTATTGATTGGTGTCGGTGAAGGCTGATCGCTTCCAGCCACCGAAGGAATGATAGGCAACGGGGACCGGGATCGGCACATTGATGCCGACCATGCCGACATTGACCTTGGCGGCAAATTCGCGCGCTGCGAGGCCATTACGGGTAAAGATCGCAACGCCATTGCCATACTGGTGATTGCTCGGCAGGGCCGCCGCCTCTTCCAGAGTATCGGCGCGCACGACCTGCAGCACGGGCCCGAAAATCTCTTCCTCATAGGATTGCATGCCCGGTTTGACATGGTCGAACAGGGTCGGGCCGATGAAGAAGCCCTTCTCATGGCCCTGCAGTTTGAACCCCCGACCGTCGAGCAGGAGCTCGGCGCCTTCATCGACACCCATCTGGATATAGTTTTCGATCGTCGCGCGGTGTGCTGCGGAGACAACGGGACCGTAGTGGGCCGTGTCGTCGGTCGAGACACCAATGCGTAGATTGACGGCTTCCGCCTTGATGCGCGCGACAAACTCATCGGCGGTCTTCTGGCCGACCGGTACCGCGACAGGCAGCGCCATGCAGCGTTCGCCGGCCGAGCCATAGGCGGCGCCGAGGAAGTCGTTCACGACCTGGTCCATATCGGCGTCGGGCATGATGATGCCGTGGTTCTTGGCCCCGCCCATCGCCTGGAAGCGCTTGGCGTGTCTGGTACAGCCCTGGGCAATGTAATGGGCGATATTGGAGGAACCGACAAAACTGACGGCCTTGATATCGTCATGCTCGATCAGGGCGTCGACAGCAGTCTTGTCGCCATGCACGACCTGCAACACACCCTCTGGAAGACCGGCCTCGATCATGATTTCGGCCAGCCGCACCGGCACGGATGGATCCTTCTCCGACGGCTTCAGGATCATCGCATTGCCGGTCGACAGCGCCATGCCCATGAACCACATCGGGATCATCGCCGGGAAGTTGAACGGGGTGATGCCGGCGACGACACCGAGCGGCTGGCGCATGGAATAGACATCAATACCCGGGCCGGCGCTCTCGGTATATTCGCCCTTCATCAGGTGCGGCACGCCGCAGGCGAATTCGATCACTTCCAGACCGCGGATCAGATCACCCTTGGCGTCGGCGATGACCTTGCCATGCTCGGAGGAGAGAAGATGGGCAAGCTCCTCCATCTGATCCTCGACCATCATCTTGTATTTCATCAACACGCGGGCGCGGCGCTGCGGATTCATCGCGGCCCAGATGGCCTGACCCTTCTTGGCGCCGGCAACCGCATCGGCGACTTCATCGCGGGTCGCGAACTGGACGCGGGCCTGAACTTCACCGGTATTGGGATTGAAGATATCGCCGAATTGTCCGGATTTTCCCTTGAAGGCCTTGCCGTCAATGAAGTGTTGGATTTCACGCGTCATGTGACTCGCTCCCGATTTAGCTTGATGATGGCTGCGGAGGTCGCGCCATGCCGTTGAAGCTCACTTAAACCCGTGACCGGGCCGAGTCGAGGTGATGAGATGCAGCGCGGCGTGACCTTCCGTCGCGGCACTGGCGAGTTGGCAGAAGCCGCGATCGCGCTTACGCAGAATTTGTCCAAGGGATGGAGTCCGTAATGCAGTTCAAAGTTGGTCAGGCCTGGAGCATACGCGATATCGCCGAGCCGGAAGCACGCGCGGTGATCGGACGGATCGAGGCTGCGGCCGAAATGGATGGCCAGGTCGTCTTTCACTGCACCATCTTCAATGCCGCGACCGTGGATATGGGCGAAGGCCCGGAATTGCTGGTTTTCGGGCATATCCCCTTCACCCGGGATGCCTTCGCCGCTTCCGCGCTGACACTGCTCGAGGAAAAGGCCGACACGGCGGCGGCTTTCGACGAAGGCTATTACCAATGGGCCGAAGCACTGGGTGGCGCGTTCAATGTGCCGATCGCCCAGGCGATCAATGACGCCCTGCAGGCCGCGCGCGACTGACGCTCCATCCAGGGCCGCCTCATCAGGACGCTGGCGCGCGCTCAGCCCTGTTGCTGCAAACGCACAACTTGCAGATTTCCCGTTCGCGGCCAGCCCATTGCTTGACGGGCAGGCCTGCCCCCGCGATACATATTTTATGCGCGCCGGTTCAGCCCGTCCTCGATGAGGCGGGTGCCTGCAAAAATTCAATTATCCAGGGGAAAATCCATGTCGAGCAAACACTTCTCGAGTTCGTTCAAGCGTGCCATGGGAGCAAGCTGCTCCGCACTGGCGCTTCTGCTCGCGGCCCCGGCGGCCATGGCGCAGACCGAAGTCGGAACGATTGTGCCCTCCGATCCGGGAACCTCGGACACGATCCTCGATACCGCGACGGATGTTACCGGCGTTGGCATGTTCTTCCGCAATGACGGTTTCGTCTGCACCGGCACGCTGATCAATCCGCGCACCGTGATTTTCGCCGCCCACTGCGTCAATGACCGCCCGGCGAGCGATTATGGCTCCGACAGCGCCATCCAGGCCGCCTTCTCCTTTGGCGCCAATTCCCTGCCCGGCTTCCTGAGCTGGATCAACAACTCTTTCGCGTCGAACCCCGACCTGGCCGTCTTCAACGTCAATCAGATTATCTATAATCTGGAGTCACTCGCCGATCCGAATAGTTTCGGCTTTCTCGAAGGTGATGTCGCACTCTCCGTGCTCGACACCCCGGCGAGCGAAGTGCCGACCTGGGCCCTGCTTTTTTCCGCCCTGCCAGCGCCGACCAGCTACACCCAGGAGACGGGCTCCGGCTATCACGTCAATCTCACCGGCTATGGCCGCAGCGGTACCGGCGCAACCGGCGATTCCATCGGCATTGACTGGCGCCGCCGCGCCGCCGAAAACTTCATTGGTGCCCTGGTCTCCTTCGACGATCGCAACAATTTCCTGTTCGGCGCTCCGTTCGGCGATCTGCCGCAAAACCTCTACCGGCTCGATTTCGACGATCCGACGCGCACCAACCCCTACGATTTCGACCTCTACTTTGGCGATGCGGCCACCAATGAGGGCACAACGGCTGGCGGTGATTCCGGTGGCCCGCTCATCCTCGACGCCGCCAATAATCCCGGCATCAACGAAGATCTGGTGATCGGCGTCCTGTCCGGCGGCTCGCGCTTCTTTGGGCCACAGGTGTTCAGCTCCTACGGCACTGAGAGCTTCTACCAGCCGCTTTACCTTTTCTGGGACTGGATCGTTGCCAACAGCCCGTATCGCTATGTCAGTGCGGCTGAAGGTGATGGCGCCTGGGAAGATGCCAATCATTGGCTGACCGAGATCGATCCGGCTTTCCGTATTCTCGATGTCGATGGCAATGTCGTAAACGGCCTGCCCGGCAATCCGGGTGTCGGCCTCGCCGGCACTGATCCAAGCTGGGGCATGGTCTGTTTCGCACCGGGCGCGGTCAGCGGGCCGACCAATACCTGCCAGGACCTGGCGACCGGCGATGTCACCCCCTATGAAGGCGGCGCACTGGCTGAAGCCGGCAACGGCAATACGATCGGCACAGCTCCGGTTCTCGATGGAAATCTGATAGGTGTCGCCGACGTCTCGACGTCCGATTCAACGACTGGTGGGACGCCACAGAGCGATGGCGATGGTGATGTCCTCGCCCTCGTCGATGGGGAATACACCTCCGACCCGCTGCCGGATCCGACGCTCGAGAACGGCCTGCCCGGGGCCACCGGTTTCGTGCCCGACAATGTCGATCCCGATTCCGGCCTCGGCATCAATGCCCGCTATTTCGACGTCAATCTGTCGGCCGCTGGCACCACGACGCTCAGCAGCACAGTCGAGATCGACAATCTGACCATCAGCGGCAGCGCGGCGCGTCTTGATATCGGCGCTTCCGGAAACCTGACCAGCCTGACCGAAATCATGCACCAGGCCGGCAGCGTCAATGTTGATGGCATGCTGACCACCGGCGGCGACTACCTGCTGATGTCCGGCCTGCTCTCCGGTTCGGGGACGGTCAATACGGCCTATCTGACCAATATCATGGGCCTGATTGCGCCGGGCGCGATTGATGGCATTGGCACACTGACCATTGATGGCAATCTCGTTCTGGCCTCGGCCAGCGGGCTGTGGGTCGATGTGGGAGATGCCAGCGCCGACCGTCTGACGGTGACAGGACTGGCCTCGCTTGGCGGTTCGGTCCTGATCAATCCGCTTGCCGGCTATATGCCGCGCTATGGCGATGATTACACCATCCTTTCGGCCGCCGGCATTGCTGGCACATTCAGCTCGGTCAATGATCTGCCGGGCGTGCTGAATCCGGTTCTCCACTACACTCCCACCTCGGCGAATGTCCGGATTGAAGCCTCCGAATTCCACACCCAGGCCAGTTTCACCAATAACTTCCAGGTCGCACTGGCAACGGCGCTCGATCAGGGCCGGGCCGGATCCTACGGCGATCTGGCCGGTGTCTATGGCTGGCTTGATCTGCTGGAAGACGATGCGCTGACCACCGGTCTGGACACCCTGGCGCCCTATGAAAGTGTCATGTTCGACCGATCGATCCGTTCGCATTCCGACGTGCTCGGCCATGCCCTGCGCGAACAGATCGGGACGCTGGGTCTGCACAGTGCCGGTGGCGCTGATGTTCTTGCCGATGCCAAACAGGCCAATGGCCTGGCCGGCATGAGCGATCTCGGCCTGCTGGCCCGGGCAACCGTGAAATCAGGCAATTCTGCCGGCGGAACCGATACCGGCGAAATGCGCCGTGTATTCGGTGCGATCGGCCAGATCAATGCCACGGCCCGCAGTTTCGCCGGAAGCCCGGACACAGAGATCGACGGTGATTACTCGCTGATCGGGCTCGATGTGCCGGTCTCCGAATCGCTTCGTATCGGCGTCGCCGCCGGTTTTGCCAACTCGGACAATACCGCCGGCGCCGCGATCGGCAGCACCAATGTCAGCACCGAAACTGAGCAGGTGACGGCCTTCGCCTCCTATTCAACCGGCCGCCTTTCGGCCAGCCTGGCGCTCGGTTATGCCAGCCATGACAGCGATGCCACCCGCACCATTAATCTGGGCGGCGTGCTGGTCCCGGCACAGACCCGCACAACCGCCGACGAGACCACGATCGACGCCGCGGTGCGCTATGACCTCTATTCCGGCGCCAATGGCGTCTCGGTGACACCAATGGCGAGCGTGACCGCCAGCGATGTGGATTTCCAGGCCACCACAAGCTATTCGGCGATTGGCAGCCTCGATATCGATGCCCGTTCCGGAAGCAACACCATCGCCCGCATCGGCTCGGCCTTCGGACTGGAGCTGGGGACGCATATCTCCACCCATCTCTATCTCGGAGCGGCACAGCAATATGGTGATGGCGCGGAGACCTATTCGGCGGCCTTCCATGATGCACCCGGCATCGCCTTCATCGCGCCAAGCGATGTCGAGATGAACACGAATTGGTGGGAAGTCGCCGGCAGTGTGTCGGCCGAAATGAGCTTCGGCGGCACGCTGACCATCAGCCATGAGCGTCAGATCAATCGCGATTTCGCGGAAAACGAAATCACTTCACTGACCTATAGCCTGCCATTCTAGCCGCCCTCCAGGACGGATAGAGTGACAACACCCGGACGTTCCTGCGTCCGGGTGTTATTTTTCCCGTCCGCCGCGACGGAATTGCAGCCGCCGCGCGTTTAGGCTGGGTCACTCGCACTGCTTCGGAGTCCAAACCGGATGGCTCGCATCTCAGTCCTCGCCCTCGCCGCCCTGCTTCTGCTAACCGCCTGTGCCTCGCACGACGGGCCCTCCCCCCGGGGTCGCGGAGGAGCGCCGGGCGGCGGTCCGGGCAGTGCGGATGGCTTCAACATGGCTGTCCGCCTTGTCGATCAGGGCGATTATGAGCAAGCCCTGCCCATCCTGCGCTGTGTCGCCAGCCAGGGCAGCGGCTTCGAGATCGCGCAGTATCTGGCCGGTCATAGCGCCATACAGCTGGCCACCGCCGAGACCACGCCAGCCATCTTGCGTGATGAAATGCGCATTGAGGGCCTTGAACGCCTGACCCTGGCCGCGCGCGCAGGCTGGCCCACAGCCCAGGCCGAGCTGGCCCGGGAATTTGCCCGGATCGAGAGTGATCAAGCGCCGGCGCAAGCGGCCTATTGGGCCGCAGTCTATCGCCGCAATGCCCGCGACCGAACTTATGGGCTCGACAGGCTGGACGACGGGCTGGAGGCAGAAATCACGGCGCGCCTGGATGCTGCCCAATCGGCACGGATCGAAGAGGAGGCTGCGAATTTTGCGCTCGAGGCGCTGATTGCGAGCCCGGCGATCCCGGCCTGCGCACCCTATCTGGGATCCGCAGGCTTTGGCCGACAGCGTGGCGGTGCCGGTGACGGATCGGGCCGCAGGCGTCCGCCTGGCGGCGGACGCGGCGGCGGCGGTGGGGGCGGCCGCTCTGGCGGCGGCCCTGGTTTCTGAGAGGTTTACCGCGGCAGTAGCGGGGTTTAGGTACAGGCCCGGTTCAGCCCGGCTTTATCGGCCCCGTTGCGCCAGGGCGCGTGAACGGGCCCTGGTCTGTCCGCCGAACAGGGTCCGCATCAGGCCCGCCACCAAGCCAGGCTTCAGACCCCGGGGCAGCCGGCGTGGATTGCCGGCTTCGAGCAGGCGGGCCCGGGTTTCAGCGTCGTCGGACAGGCTGGTCTTGCGGAACACCGCAACATCACCCGCCACCATCTCCTGCAGGGCCCAGCTGTCATCGGCCGTCAGCGCATCCGCCAGACGGGCCGTTGAGCCATGTCCGGCACCCATCAGGACCAGGACGCCGCCCAGCTTCATCCGGCCGGCAATCTGCCGCCAATTTCCAGCCAGGGCCGGGAAGCCAAGGTCGGAGCTGATCAGGGCCGCATCGAGCTGTGAACGATCAGGCTGCGGCTTCAGACCTGATTGCTGGCTGAGGCGATCCGTATTCACGGAGCGGCGCTCGCAATGAGCCTGGAGAAGATCGATATCCGCCAGGGGCGCGATGACTTCGTGGAATGTGCCGCGCTGCAGGAAGACCGTGCCAAGCTCGGAACCGCCGATTTGCAGCGTCTTGTCACCGGGCCGGATGAGCATGGCGAGATAGTCCGCCACGACATCATCTTCGATGCGAGCCCGTTTGGCTGGCATTCTGCGCATTGTTCCGGCGGCTATCGCTGTTTGCATCGTCATGGCGCGTCCCATTCGTGAACAAGGTGTTAAGCTTGGGCACACACCTCGCAAGCGACGGGCCAGATTGTAAACAAGACGTTAACCCCGCCGGCGCCACGCCCGCAGATCTCCATTGCGCCAAACGGCGAGCCGGGCTTCTCTGAGCGGATGGACACAGATGATTCCCCGCTGCCGGCCGCGCCGAAACATGTCGTCGATGATCTGATCGAGGAGCGCGCGCCGCGGCTTATTCACACGGCGCTCTGGCCGGTCATCAAATGGATCGGCTATCCGCTGCTGGGGTATCGCCGCGCCGTCGCGATGGTCGATGCGATCGCGCATCGCACGGGCACGGATTGTCTGGAATGGTGTTCCGACTATCTCGACCTGGATGTCGAACTCGCCGGTCTGGAGAATGTGCCGGAGACCGGCGCCTGCGTGATCGTCTCCAACCATCCCGGCGGCATTGCCGATGGCGTCGCCGTCTGGGATGCATTGAAAGCCAGGCGCCCGGACCTGCTCTTCTTCGCCAATCGCGACGCGCTCAAGGTCTGCCCCGGACTGGAGGAACGCATCATCCCGGTGGAATGGCGCGACGAGTCCCGCTCACGCACCCAGTCCCGCGACATGCTCAAACGCGCCATTGAGGCCTTCAAGGCAGAGCAATGCATCGTCATCTTCCCCTCCGGCCGGATGTCGGAGTGGAGCTGGACGAAATGGCAATTGGTCGAAAAGCCCTGGCATCCGACCGCCGTCAGCCTGGCACGGAAATTCAAGGCACCGATCATCCCGCTTGCCGTGCGCCAGCGCATGCCCCTCCTGTACTATACCCTCGCCCAGATCAATGAAGAGCTGAAGGACATGACGATCTTCCACGGTTTCATGGGCAAGGCCGATGCGCACTATTCACTCGCGCTCGGCCGGGCGATGGAAATCGGCCCCGATGACGGCACTGATGTGGAAGCGACAGCGATGATGCGCGAAATCTGCGAACGCACCGCCTGGGGCGGGTAGACGCTCCGCTCAGACGTGCTGATCAATCAGGATTGGATTGCCGTCGGGGTCGGTGAGCATGAAGTGCGCCGGCCCGGAGCCCGGCTCGATCGGATCGCCAACCTCAAGCCCGGCCTGCTTCAACCGCGCCTGCAGCGCCCGCACATCCTCGAAATCGGTCAGGGTTTCGCGATGCTGGCTCCAGCCGGGATTGAAGGTCAGCATATTCTTCTCGA
>NZ_CAXBKN010000016.1:0-41351 GCF_963976135.1 uncultured Maricaulis sp. | reverse complement strand
GGTAAATCCAGGTCGAGAATTTCTGTGACGGATCATAGGTGCCCATAAATCGCCACGCCGCTACGAAAGCGTCCTGAACGACGTCCCAAGCCTCGTCGCTGCCGCGCATGGACCGATGCACGTAGCGATAGAGCGGTTCTTTGTACCGGTGCATCAGCTCGGTAAAGGCGCGTTCCTCACCTGCCGCTGCTGCCGCTGCAAGGTTGGCATCTGTTCGCTGTGTGTTGGGCATGTGCTCATGCCTCCAGCTTTCTCGGCGCGTTAACAGGCCCAGCAAAAAATGCTTTCCCCTATGCTCCGGGACATAGGTCGCACACCCTCATGACGTGGTCGATTGTGGCATCTTGTAGCACCTCAAATCTTATTGGGGAGATCAGTCGATCACGGCTTCCAGCGGGAAACGCGTCCACATTTGGAACGACGGTGCCGCGACCCAGGATTCGGCACGGTAATCTCTCGCTCCGGCAACCCTGTCAGATCGACCGTCTCTGGCTACCGTCGCATCTGACATCACTTCAATGGAACCGACAGGCACGCCCAGAGTGTGCCTGCGCACGATTATCCTCCGTTGCCAGGCCCGCATTGAAGGTTACGGCCACGTCCAGCGTGACGGACCAACTTGTTTATACCCCGCGTCGCTTAATGTGATCATGCGCTTCGGCGGCGTTCAATTCCCGGGTCGAGTTCCCTGCCCTGACATAGTATTTAGATGTGTTCGAGACCGACATGAAAATGGGCTCTGGCGATTTGTCGACCAACACCCAACAAATGATTTTTTCCTCAATAACAGGAAACCGACAGCGGACATGTGTCGCCGCTACAGCACCCAGATGCGTTTGCAATACGCTAATGAAGGCACGCTCAAAGCCATCCGGGTTTTTGTGCCGGATCGTCTCAAAATCCGCTTCAAGGCCTGTGATAGTGCCATCATCGCCCACGCCAATCAGCAATCGCCCGCCGCGATGATTCATCAGACCCGCCACGGTCTTGGCGATTACGGCTTCGAGGCTTTTATTGACGCGCGCCTCCTGAATGTCCCATCTGAGACTTGATTTGAACTCCGTGACCTCATTCTCCCCGCCCTGCACCACGCTTGGCAGCGCGGATTGGAGGTCCTCCAACAAGCCCTCATTTCGATGAACCTGAACCGCCAGTGCATTTGTGAGGATTGAAAAGGCTACGCCAATTACACCGCCCAGAACGGCGAAGATGCCATTCATCGCGAGAAAATTGGGGCCGGGAACCTGGCTCAAACGCGACTCGGCAAAGCTGCCAATCCCGTCATGGTTTGCCAGCAGCAGGTCCCGGAACTCCAACCACACCACGAGCATGTTGATCGGATGAAGGATGATGACCCCGACGACGGAGCCGACCACAGCATAGAGCACGCCCTGCCGCCCTGGATCGTAGGGTGAGCCCAGGTGCAATTTGTGAAAAAGTTTACCGAGCATCGGACCCGCCTTTCAATGCTTGTTCGACATAGGATTCGACGACATCGACCGCGCGCCTATTCAAGCGAAGCTCTTGCCAGCCTCAACCCGCGACGCATCAAGCGTCGAGACAGGCATCGAGGGCGAAAATATCACCGCCACCGCGATCGCCGCGGGCGATGGACAGAGCACCGGCAACGCGCTGTCCGCCCGGCGCCCCAAAACCTGCCCTCTGAGCCTGCAAGAGCATGAGCCGTGTGTCCGGCCCAAACTCATGCAATACCTTGGTGGCCGCCGCGAAGTGTCTCATATGCGATATCCTCCAGTTTGATTGAGCCAAAGTTGCCGCGATCAAGACTTCTGCAGTCCAAAGCTATTACGGCTGGCATCATGTCTCCCCTCAGCCGACAGACCGAAGGTGACAAGCCAACCATCGCACCGTCCATGGAGCGCTCATGTTCAGAGTGAAGATCGCTGCGCGAATCGCGAAGCCCGCGCATCACGCACCCCGCCGGAGATCAGCCCACCCCCACATGACACCAACGAGATTTCCCGCCCCAATCTGAAGGTGCCGTCCGCACGAAGCGCAGGCGCGTCTAAGGACGCCTGATAGCGATAATTTAAGGGTTCGCCGCTTCACGTGCGTAACCGTTAGGTGAAGCGACCGCATGGAGATGACCAATGGCCATGAAGAACCTGACAGCGATCATCAGCCCGGAGATGGTGGAGCCGGTTGAGAAGCGCCTGCGCCACCTGGGCGTTCCGGGGTTGAGCCTGTCTCACACGAAAGGCTATGGCGCATACAAGAATTTCTACCAACGCGATCTGATGACGACACACGCCCGGCTGCAGCTTTTTCTTGAAGAGGAGCGTGTTGCAGAGGTCATAGCGGCTCTACGTGAAGTGATGGGGCCCGTGGGGGATAACGGGGGTATCGTGTCCGTTTCGCCAATCGAGGAGTTCTATCACCTTTGACAGGAAGTCACTTGGACTCCCCGCCACCGGGGTCCGGCGGGGCGTGCGAAAAGAGATGGGCGGTGTGTAGCGTCACTGGCCGGTGCCGCAGCGCATGCTCCGAAAAGTCGTTGGCAAGGCGACCCGCCAAAACACCTGTTCCAACCAATCGATGAGTTCCCCGCGACCGATTCCGCTCCGCGGGACCACGCACCAAAGACCAGGACGAGCGGTTCATATTGCCCCTGCCGACTTAGCTGGTTCACGCGACACCTACTGCTCATCATGATTTGCGTGCCTCAAAACTACGGAAGAGAACGTCTTCGAATTTGCGGGCCAACCGATCTCGAAATCGTACGCTTTTCACAGCCAACGGTTCGGTACATGACAGAAGGCATGACCATAGTGGGGTGCCCCGGACAAAGGGGCACCCCGCAATGTCAAAATTGAACCGATCGTTCAACATCAAAAACATACGCCACTCCAGATTCGCCATGGCCCATGCTGGCCTGGTCCTCCAGCAAAGTGAGCGCCTCATCGATCCTGTCGGGTTGGCAAACGAATTCGATTTTTATCTCCGATATGACCCGCGTTCCCAGGGAGGTCGAGTACTCAACCTCCTGAATATCAAAAGCCGCCAACATACCTTTGACATCAACGATAGATAGCGGTCCGAAGTTTGCTCGAACGAGTGCCTGCACCACGTCAGCAGCGCGGGCTCGGTGTACATAGGCTTTCACTTCTTTCATGGCTTTGCCTCCTTATGCGCAAGCGCGCGGGTCTCCATCCATTCGTAAATCGTTGGAATGAGCAGGAGCGTAAGTAGCGTTGACGTGATCAATCCGCCGACGACGACAGTCGCCAATGGCCGTTGCGTTTCCGCCCCAACGCCGGATGAGATGAGCATGGGTATCAAACCGAGGATAGCCACACTCGCGGTCATCAATACTGGCCGAAGGCGCATTTCAGCCCCCTCGCGAACCGCGTCGCGAATTGAGCGTCCCTTGGCCTGTAGATCGTTCATAAAGGACACGATGACGATCCCGTTGAGCATCGCCACCCCGAACACCGTGATGAAACCAATCGCGGACGGCACGGAGAGATACTGACCCGTAATGAACAAGGACAGCAGACCGCCGATCGTGGCGAACGGTACATTCGCGATAATGAGCGCCGCGAACCGAAGTGAGTTGAATGCTGTGTACAAAAGCACGAACACGAAGAAAATCGTCACCGGAACGATGATCCCAAGTCGGGCCATGGCGCGTTGCTGATTTTCGAATGCCCCGCCCCATTCGATCCAGTAGCCGGCGGGGAGATCCACCCGATCTGCGATTAGAGCGTTTGCATCTGTGACAAAACCGTCCACGTCACGGCCTTGCACATCCATCTGGATCACCGCATATCGCTGCAACTGCTCGCGGCGAACGAAGGAATAGCCCTCCGTAACATCAATATCCGCAACACGTGACAGGGGCACAACAGCGCCACCGGGCACAGTGATGGGAATGTTCCGGATTGCCTCGACGGACTGACGCGAGGCATCGTCCAAACGGACCGTGATATCGAAACGCCTCACCCCATCGATCATCGTGCTGACTGGTTCTGCGCCAATGCCGGTGCGAACGAGCGTCAGGACATCATCCGCGTTCATGCCATATCGCGCCAAAGCCTCGCGATTGACCTGAATTCTAACCTGGGGCTTGCCCAAATTAGCTTCCAGCGCCAAATCGGCGACCCCGGGCACATCGCCCACAACATTCAGTATCTCGGCACTCAATCGGTCCAGTTCGGCGAGGTCCTGGCCATAGAGTTTGATCGCGAGCGTGGAGCGAACACCGGAGATCAACTCCTCAACCCGCATCTGAATGGGCTGAGTAAACGCAACAACCGACATCGGCGCCGCGACCTCCAGCCGTTCGCGCATTTCCTCGGCGAGATCGGATACTTCACGGCGCACTGGCCATTCACTTTGCGGCCTCAGCGCGGTGTAGATTTCCATATAGTTGACATCCGCAGTTTCACCGTTTTCCGCCCGACCGATCATCGCAATTGTCGTTTCCACTTCAGGAAACTCCGCGAGTGCCAACTCAATATCTTCTGAGATGGCGATGGACTGATCGAGTGAGGTCGACGGCAAGGAGGTGACCCGCCACATGATGGAACCTTCTTGAAGTTGCGGCATGAACTCTTTTCCGAGAAACGGAAAAAGCGCCAAACTCCCGATCAGACAGGCGACCGCGATACCTACAGCAACACGTTTCTGGTTGAGGCAAAAATCAAGCGCGGGTCGATAACCTCGCTTGATGAAGCGCACTAAGAATGTGTCGCGCTCAGGCTTTGGCTTCAGGATGAGGGATGCCAAAACAGGAATGACAGTGAGGGAAAGGATCAACGATCCCGCCATTGCAAAGGTGATGTTGAATGCCATTGGCTTGAACAACTTTCCCTCGAGGCCCTCAAGCGAGAACAAGGGAAGGAAAACCACGATGATAATGATGATCGCGAAGGTGATCGGATTGGCCACCTCACGGGCTGCCTGCAATACCGCCGCGGTGCGGTCCACCTTCCCTCCGCGTTCAAGCTCTTCGGCCATGATGCGAAAAGAATTCTCCACCATCACAACGGCGCCATCAACCATCATACCAATGCCGATAGCCAATCCGGCAAGTGACATAAGGTTGGCAGACAATCCCGCCTCCTGCATTCCGATAAAGGCAATAAGCATGGCCAAGGGGAGCGCGGTGATGACAACAATCGCCGACCGCAATTCTCCCAGAAAGAGAAAGAGTACAACGGCGACGAGAATGGACCCCTCAATCAGAGCACTCGTCGCTGTATCAACCGCCTCGTCGACAAGTTCGGTGCGATCATAAATCGGACGCACCACCACACCCTCTGGCAGAGCGCTTTCGACAACCTCCATTCTTTCCTGCACTGCGGCCACGACGTTGCGGGCATTCTCACCGACACGCGACAATGCCATGCCGAGCACAACTTCTTCGCCATCACGCGTGACGGCACCAAATCTCAAGGCGGGTGCCTGAGTAATCTCAGCGATATCGCGCAGAAATACAGGCGTGCCGTCCACAACGTTCAACACGATCGACCCGATATCTGCTTCATCGCGAACGAGGCCGAGCCCGCGGACCAGGAACTGCTCTGAGCCCTGATCAATATATTGCCCTCCGACTTGTCCATTGTTGGCCTGCACGGCCTGCATCACCTGTGTGAAGGTCAACCCGTACTCGATCAAAGCACGCGGATTGATGCGGATCTGATATTGCCGTTCCTGCCCGCCCCACGACATGACGTCATCCACACCCGGCGCGGTGCGGAGAATAAGTCGCACACTCCAATCTTGAAGTGTGCGCAGGTCCATGTCGGAAATATCTTCCTCCAGGACCCCGTCGGCTCGCTCCAGAGTGTACCAGAACACTTGTCCGAGACCGGATGTGTTCGGTCCCATTTGAGGAGTTCCGTACCCCTCCGGCAAACGCGCACCGACTTCCGCCAGTCGTTCCATGACGAGGCGTCGCGCAAAGTAGATGTCAACATCGTCCTCAAAGTAGACCGCAACATATGACAGTCCGAAGAGGCTGACCGAGCGAATTTCCTGCACGTCCGGCAGCCCGGCCATGCTGGATTCAACCGGGAATGTTATGAGTTGCTCGACGTCTTCGGCAGCCAATCCCGGCGATTCCGTATAGATGTTGACCTGGATCGGTGTGACGTCAGGAAAGGCATCAATCGGGATGGTCCGGACGGCATTCAGACCGAGAAAGGCGACGACGAGGAAGGCGATGAGAACCAGAAATTTGTAGCGAAGGGAGAATTCAACGAGTTTGTTCAACATGACGCGCCCCTAGTGACCATGACCTTCGCCCATTTCGGAGCGAAGCAGGCGTGATTTGAGAAGAAAGGTTTCGGTAACCGCGATCCGTTCGCCGGGGCGAAGTCCTTCGATGATTTCGATGAAGTTTTCGGACTGCAGACCAACGCGAACGGCGCGCATTTCGAAACCCTCATCGGTTTCCACAAAGACGACAGATTGGCCCGATACGCTTTGAATCGCAGATGCTGGCACCCGCAACCGCGAGACCGGGTCCTCGATTGCGATGCGCACCGACACGAACATTCCCGGTCGCAATCCGGTTGTCGCACTTTCAAGAATTATTCTGGCACTTCCGGTACGCGTGCTCTCACCCAGTTGCGGGTTTACGAATGCAATGGTCGACGATGCTAATACTTGACCGCTCTGATCGACGATCTCGACGGCGCTGCCCGCACGAACTCGCGACATGTCATCGCCGTAAACTGCCGCATCAACCCAGACGCTGCTGGTGTCGGCGATGACAAAGGCAGGTTCACTTTGCCCCGCGGTCAGGGTCTCGCCCAAAACCGCATGGCGTTCAATGACGGTGCCTGAGATCGGCGCGACCAAATGATACTGCGTCAATGACGCACCAGATCCGGATACCGACAACTGCGTGAGGGCGACGCCGAGCGTTTCAAGTTGTTGCCCCACTGCGCGGACTTCGATCTGTGCTTCGTTCAAGGCTTGACGAGCATCCAGGAAGTCCTGCTCCCGCGAAATGCGGTTCTCCCAGAGACGTTCTTCACGTTCGAACGAAGTCTGTGCAAGTTGCAGACGTGCTCTCGCCGATAAATAGGCCGACTTGGCGTCCGCCAACTCGCGACTCTCGAGCGTAGCCAACACCTGTCCTGCCTCGACAACATCCCCCTCGCTGGCCGCGACGTTTTGAACGATGCCCGGAATGCGCGGCGAGACGTGGGCGACCCGGTCCTCATTGAACCGAACCTCGGCAGGGACATTGATCGATTGGATGATTTGGCCGTGGCTCACTGCTTCGATCTCAATATTGAAGGACTGGAGCATGGCGGGCGTGAGTTCGAGATGCTGGCCTTCTTCAGCGACATCCGCAGGCGCGTCACTGTGACCGGCCTCATCGTGGCTTTCAGCGCTGCCTTCTGATGCCGCGCGCGGCGAGCAGGCAGTGAGGGCAAACGTCGATGCCGAGAGTAGCAAAAGTACGAGTATGGTTTTCCGGTTCATCGAGAAGCCTCCAATTGGTGGGCGTCGGCGAGGGCACGAAGCCGTGTTCCGCCGGTCAACAGGTCTATTTGGATCGTAGCGAGATGCACGCGCGCCGCTGCATCGATAGCGCCAGCACGCAATTCGAAGAATTGCCGCTGAACATCAAGAAAGTTCAGAAGGTCAATTTGCCCTTCGTGGTAGGCCATTCGTGCGCTCTCAAAGGACCGCTCTGCCGCAGGCAGGATACGCGTTCTGATAGCGTCAAGCTCATTCCTGGCGGCCGCCCATTCTGTGTAGCTCGAAGCGAAATCGCCCAGGAGTTGCCGCCGCACACTTCCTTCGGTTAGTCGCGCTGCCGTTTCACGTCGTCCGGCCGCTGCTATCGCGCCCTGGTTTCGATTGATCACTGGAATTGGGAGTGAGATTGATGCGACGAGTGCGGTGTCTTGCCCGCCGGCGAGCCGCCGGACACCCAGCCCCACGGTAGCGTCCGGGATGGCATCTGCCCGGGCACGGCCGACATCCGCACGTCTTATGTCGGTCTGTGCGGCGGTCAGCAGCAGTTCAAGGCTGGAATCCACCGCGTCGGAATCCAGCACCTCAAGATCGCCGATGCCGCTGAGGGCGTCGGCGGCTTCCAGCCTAGTGCTGTTCGAAAATTCTTCTCCCAGCATCATGAACAGTCGTCGCAGATTGGATATCTGCTGCAATTGTAGAGAAACCAGTTCGGATCTGACGCGCGCCGTCACGACTTCAACCCGTTGCTGCTCAATCGGCGACGCCCGACCAGCTTCCACCCGTCGATTGACGGCATCGGCCATCTGATCAGTCAAGGACACGACTTCGGCTTGTAGCGAGACACGCTCGCTGGCCGCAACAGCGAGCACATACTCGCTGGCTGTCGTCGCAAGCACGTCGGTGAGAACGATTTGAGCCCGTATTCTGGCGGCATGGACTTCTGCATCCGCGGCACGGCGGGCATAGAAAAGGTCTCCGCCGAGACGCACTCGCTGAGAGATGCCCACGGTAGTCTCAACCTGATCAGTGCCACGGCGATCTGAGCCGAAATTTTCGACATCCACTGACAGGTCTGGATTGTCCCAGAGCGACGCTTGCATGGCGTCAGCCTCACTCCCGGCCAGCTCTTCACGAGCAGCCGCAAAGCGCGGGCTTGATTGCACTGCCGCGTGGAGCGCCTGCGGCAGTTGGAGGGTGGTATCGGATCCGCTCTGTGCGGCGGAGGGGGCTGCGATGAGTACGGCGCACAGCATGGCCATAAACATCAAGCGCACGGGCCCATCGGCCTGGCGCACGGCTAAATTTCGCATGAATGATCCTTCGATCGTTGCTGAATGAAACTAGTGGAAGTGCTAGTTCAGAGCGTCGATCGGAGGCGGTGTGGGAGGGCCCGCGTGCCGCGTAGGAAGGAGTGCGTCCGTATAGGAACCGGTCCCAACAGATTCGAACATTTCCCACTGGCTCAGCGTATGCGATGGGGCCGATGCATGGCTATGACACACGTGACACTCGTGCGAATTGCCGATGGGGTCATCCCCGCTGCCCGAGCCAAAATCTGCGGAGGTGTGCGTGAACTGGTGATCGATAATATCCGCAACCGGGTCTGCCATAGCGATTGACGACATTGCCAACAGCACAAGCACCAAACCCAAGGACCGTATGTGTCGCAGATAGTTCAAAAACGACTCTTCCCCTGACGAGAGCACCGCCAGCCTGCATCAAGGCCTCCGCACCTGCCAGTCGTCGCGCCGATTGTCAACGGACCCGGCTCATGGTCCGGCCCGGGAAAACCACTTGCGGGTGGGAGCCACGGGCAAGAAATTGTGTATGATCTCGACGACGCGATCATCCAAGCGAAGTTCGAATCCAGCCTTCACCGCTCGCGCTTCCGATAGGGCTATCGAGCAGACGCTTCAGCCGAGAGCGGCTTTCCGCCGGCCGGGATGGCGGGGGTTCCCAACGCCTCGATCACCCGGCAATCTGCGACCCGACCGCCCGCGCATTGCGCCACCATGCGTTCCAGTTCGGATTTCAACGCCATCAGCCGCAAAATCCGGCCCTCCACTGCCAAAAGCTGGGCCTTGGCTATCCCATTCACAGTATCGCAAGGCTGGTCCGGTCGATCAGACATGCCCAACAAATCGCGGATAGCATCCAGCGGAAAGCCCAGTTCGCGAGCGTGGCGGATAAAAGCCAATCGATCTCGAGCAGCCTTGGAGTAGAGCCGCTGGTTTCCGGAAGACCGCTCTGCCTCCTGTAAAAGCCCGATTTGTTCGTAGTAGCGGATGGTTGGAACCTTCACGCCAACAGCCTCGCTCAACTTTCCGATGGTCAACATGAGAAACCTCTTGAACCTCTAGTTACTAGAGATGTTAGAGCTGCAAGTCACTGGAGACAAGCGTCGCCCTTCGAGGGGGATGGAAAGGTTTATAATGAGCTCGAATGACACTTCGGAACGCTGCGACTGGACCGTGACTGGTATGGATTGTGCCAGCTGCGCGACCAGGATTACCACCGCGTTGACCCGCCTTCCGGGTGTCGAAAACGTGCAGATCGGCGTAATGTCGGAACGATTGACGCTGTCACTCGACGTCACCCGCACCGAGCGTGAAGTCGTAGAGACAATGGTGAAGAAGCTGGGTTTCGGGATTGCCCCCATGAGGTCGCCGGCCGCCCGGAGGGAGGCGGCTGTTCCGCCCGCGGCCGAAATGATCAACAAGAACGGCGACACTGTGCCTGATCGCCAGGGTCAAGGCACAGGAACAGGGACTGACCTCAACAACCCAAAACCTGTTGAGGCCGAGAATGCAGGCAAGCAAAAGCTCGACCATGGCGGCGGACGCCACAACGGGAACGCCGACCCGGACAGGCGTTGGTATCAGACCGCCAAGGGCAAGTTGGTCGTCGGCACCGCTCTGTTACTGGCCGCAGCCTGGGCGGTTAAACTGTTCGCCTCGGAGACCTTTGCCAATTATGCCTTCATCGCGGCATGCCTAATCGGGGTTGCCCCAATCGCTGTCCGCGCCTTTGCCGCGGTGCGGGCCGGCATCCCCTTTACCATCGAAGCGTTGATGACCGTCGCAGCGACCGGGGCGCTGGTGATCGGCGCTGCGGAAGAGGCCGCGCTGGTAGTCTTCTTGTTCGCCGTAGGCGAGGTACTGGAGGGCCTTGCTGCCGAAAAGGCCCGCGCCTCGATCAGGGCCCTGGCCGACCTGATTCCAAAAACGGCGCTCATCGAGGAAAACGGAGAAATTCGCGAAGTTGATGCCAGCACGCTTGCGATCGGCCAACGCGTGCTGGTCCGCCCGGGCGACCGCATTCCCGCTGATGGCGAGATTGCAGAAGGCTCGTCGGGCATTGATGAAAGCCCGGTTACGGGCGAATCGATGCCGAAGACCAAGGGTCCGGGCGATGTGGTTTTCGCGGGCTCGATCAACACTGAAGCGGTGTTGCGTATCACTGTCACCAAGACCGCCGAAGAGAACACCCTTTCCCGCATCATCGCATTGGTCGAAGAGGCCGAAACAGCCCGGGCGCCAACTGAACGTTTTATCGACCGGTTCAGCCGCGTCTACATGCCCGCAATTGTCGGGTTGGCCGTGCTGGTGGCACTCATCCCGCCGCTTGCGATGGGCGCAGACTGGGAGACCTGGATTTACCGCGCACTGGCCCTGTTACTGGTCGGTTGCCCCTGCGCATTGGTGATCTCGGTTCCCGCCTCCATTGCCTCCGCGCTATCGTCTGGAGCCAAGCGGGGGATCTTGATCAAGGGAGGGGCCGTTATTGAGGCAGCGGCGCGCGCCACTCGCGTGGCATTTGACAAGACGGGAACCCTGACGGTAGGGCGGCCCGCCGTGACCGATGTGATCCCCCTTGATGCAACGGAACCGGAATTGTTGGCCGTGGCCGCGGGGGTAGAGACCGGTTCAAGCCACCCGTTGGCGGAAGCGATCCTGCGTCGAGCCAAAGAGAACGGCGTTACTGCCTTTCCTGCAACCGCTGCAAAAGCGCTGATCGGTAGGGGTGTCGAGGCAAAGGTTGGAGGAGCCCTGGCCTGGGTTGCTTCGCCGCGCTACGCCGCCGAGATGGGTGCATTGGATACTTTTGGCGTCCGACGGGCGGCGGCCCTGGAGGAAGCGGGCAAGACCGTCGTCGTTGTGTTTCGTGAACGCGTCATCCTTGGTTTGATCGCCATGCGTGATGAGCCGCGCGCCGATGCCATTGAGGGTGTGCGCCAATTGGGAGTGATGGGCGTCACGTCGACAATGCTCACCGGTGACAATGCCCGAACCGGGGCGGCAATTGCCGGCGTTCTGGGCGTGGAGCATCGAGCAGAGCTGATGCCCGAAGACAAGGTGGTGGCCATCAAGGAAATGGCGGCGCACGGCGGCGTGATCATGGTCGGTGACGGAATCAATGATGCCCCAGCACTCGCGGCGGCATCCGTGGGCGTGGCAATGGGATCGGGCACCGATGTGGCGCTTGAAACCGCAGCCGCGGCCCTGCTGCGCAACCGCGTCACCGATGTAGCCGCGATGGTACGGCTGGCCCGCGCGGCGATGGGCAATATTCGCCAGAATGTGACGATTTCGCTCGGGCTGAAGGCGGTGTTCTTGGTCACAACTGTGCTGGGCATGACTGGCCTGTGGCTCGCCATTCTCGCCGATACCGGGGCCACCGTCTTGGTGACCCTGAACGCCCTGCGCTTGCTCCGCTTCAATCCAGAACGCGAGAGGTAGGGCGATGACGATGTTCGCGTGGGCCAGCTTGGGCGTTCTGGTGTTATATCTGGCGGCTTTCTTCGCCGGATCGATGCTGGCGGCAAGGACGGCAAGACGATCAGTCTGGCTGTTCGCTCGGGCCACCGGAGCGGACGCGCTTGCAGCCTTCGGTTTCAAGCTGGCCTTCGGACTGGCACTCTTCAGCCCACTGTTACTGACGGCCTTTCCCGCAATTGCGGTGCTGGACCCTTTCTGGTCACCGCAGGGCCTGTTTGCAGGAATGACGGGTCACTTCATCGCCATCGCGGGTGGGATGCTGGCCTTCGCGGCACAGATGGCGATGGGGGCCTCGTGGCGCGTCGGTGTGGCGGATGATGCGGTAGGAGCGCTGGTGACCGGTGGGCTCTACGATCTGTCGCGCAACCCGGTATTTTTGGGGCAAATTTTGTTGTTGGCTGGCGTCGCACTAGCAATCCCGACGGTGGCCGGAGGCGTCTCAGTCGTCATCTTCTGGGCATCAGCAAACCGCCAGATCCGATCAGAGGAGCGGGTTCTGACGCAAAGCCTGGGACAGGTGTACAGCCACTATCTAACGTCTGTTCCACGCTGGTTCGGTCTACCGAAAGCACGCGACATGAAAAGGACCGTGCCCATTCAAGTCGCAGGCCTCGCCACGCTTGCGCTCGCAGTGGATCAGATCAGCAAAACAGTGATTTTGCTGGTCATGGAGCCGCCTCGGGTGATTCCGGTGACGCCATTCTTCAATCTAACCCTTGGGTTCAACGAAGGCGCGAGCTTCGGCATGTTGAGCGGGCTGATGCAGGGGAAACCTTGGGCGATGATCGCCCTAACGGGCGTGATCATCGCGGTGGTCGGGGGGTGGGCATTTCGGGCGAAGACCGGATTGCAGCGAGCCGGGTTGAGTCTGATCCTCGGCGGCGCGCTCGGCAACATCCTTGACCGGATCCGACAGGGCGCCGTCACAGACTTTCTGGATTTTCATTGGGCGGGCTGGCATTGGCCGACCTTCAACATGGCGGATGTGGCCGTTATCACAGGCGCAATGCTGATTTTTTTCACTGTTATACCCCGGCGGCACAAGACTGCGGCCAGGCGGCCCTGAATGGCAGAAGCCTTGCGTCCGATTACCACGAATGATACGCATTCGCAAAATCATTGGAGATACTCGATGCGGGCCATCGGTCACTTTCTCGTCGCGGTGTTCGCGTTCGCAACGATCGCCTTTCCGCCCGCCGGCCTGGCGCAAGAAACCGCGCCCTCGGCGCAGGTAGCCTGGCGTCTTCTCGACTACCTCGCGGTCGACTATCCCGAAGCGGTCAGTGACGGCCAGGTGCTCAGCCAATCCGAGTATGCCGAAATGCAGGAATTCTCGGCATCGGTGCGTGACCGGCTGGCGGCGCTGCCGCCGTCGACCGCCCAACCGGGTCTCGTCGCTCAGGCCGAAGGTCTGGTTTCGGCCATCGGCCGGAAAGCGCCCGCCCCCGAAGTCGCTGACCGAGCCCAAAGACTGGCGAGCGCGCTACTGCTTGCCTACCCGACGCAGCTCGCTCCGTCGGAGGCGCCAGATCTGGCACGCGGAGCCGCGCTTTATGCCGAGCAATGCGCCGCCTGTCACGGCGTCATGGGACATGCGGACGGCCCGGCCGCCAGCGGGCTCGATCCGCGGCCGATCGCCTTCGCCGATGCCGCGCGTGCCCGCCAACGCAGCCTGTTCGGTCTCTATCAGGTGATTTACCAGGGGCTGGACGGGACCGCCATGGCGAGTTTCGCCGAGTTGCCGCCGCAGGATCGGTGGGCCCTCGCCTTCTATGCTGGAAGCCTCGCCTTCGATGAAACCGCGGATCAAGGCGAACGGCTCTGGACGGGTGATGCCCGGCTGCGCGCGCGCTTTCCCGATCTTCAAGCGCTGACACAAACAACGCCCGCAGCACTCGCGGCCGAGATCGGCGAGCCCGCCGCGACCAATCTCACAGCCTATCTGCGCCGCCATCCCGAAGCCGTGTCGCAGCGAACGGACAATCTGGGCGTCACCCGCACCAAGCTCGCCCAGAGCCTGGCCAGCTATGAAGCCGGAGATCGCCAGCTCGCGCAGGAATTGGCGCTGTCGGCATATCTCGACGGCTTCGAACCGGTCGAACCGACGCTCGCCGCCCGCGATCGTGCCTTGTTGACGCGCATCGAAAGCGCAATGGGGGCCTTTCGCGCCAGCGTGTCATCCGGTGCGCCATTGGAGGAGGTGCGAGCGCAAGTAGAGCAGTTGGGCGCCCTGATGGACGCGGCGGAAGCCGCACTGGCACCCGAACAAGCAAGTCCTGTTTCAAGTTTCGCCGGTGCATTCACCATTCTCTTACGGGAGGGTGTTGAGGCCCTCCTCATCGTAGTGGCAATGATCGCATTCCTCGGCAAGGCGGATCGGCGCGACGTTCTGCCTTATGTGCATGGAGGCTGGATTTCGGCGCTGGTTGCCGGCGTCCTTACCTGGGTGGCGGCCACTTCCCTGATCTCCATCAGTGGCGCGAGCCGCGAACTGACCGAGGGTTTTGGCTCGCTGCTTTCGGCGGTCGTGCTGATCTCGGTTGGCATTTGGATGCACGGTAAATCGCGGTCCGACGCCTGGCAGGACTACATCAAGGCGAAACTCTCAACCGCGCTTTCGCGTGGCTCCGCGTGGTTTTTGTTCTCACTCGCCTTTGTGGTCGTCTACCGGGAAGTTTTCGAGACAATCCTGTTCTTTGTCGCACTCTGGAGTCAGGGCGCGCATCTGGCGATGCTCGCGGGGGCGGCAACGGCGGCGCTGGCTCTCGCATTGGTTGGTTGGGGGCTACTCAGCTACAGCAAGCGTCTTCCGATCTCACAGTTCTTCTCGTACAGCTCGATGTTGATTGCGGCACTGGCCGTGGTGCTCGCGGGCAAGGGGTTCGCGGGCCTACAGGAGGCCGGCCTGCTCGGCATTCATCCTGTCTCATTCGTGCCTCGCATCGACATTCTCGGTGTCTTTCCAACCTGGGAAGGCCTGGCAGCTCAAGGTCTGGCGCTCACAACGATTCTCGTCGGTTTCTGGTGGGGGGGCAGAAAGAATGCGGCGGAGCGACACGGGCCTTAGCGCCGGGCCCCGGTCAAGGAGGCCATTTGAGGGCGGGGAGCTCGGTTCGGTCCGATCCGGTTTGTCGAATATGAGCGCACCGTGTGTGGACAGGTTTATGCGATCTGCCGGTTCAAAGCTGATAGACCGGCGCAAACCCGCCTCCACTCGTGCGAAAATTCGTTGTCTGCCCCTGATAGACCCGAGCCGCGAGCAGCAAGGTCTCCCCGGCATACGTGTAGACCCTGACATCGTATTTGAGGGTCATCCGCTCGCCACCGACGGTGACCGCCCGCAGCGTCGGCGGGATCAGAACCTGGGCGATATAATCACCAGCCAAGATTTCGGCCCATACCCGTTTGGTCAGTTTGTCACCACGATAGGTAGCCCGACTGCCAAAGCCGGCGGCGGGTTTGAAGAAATATCCGCGCCGCCCTGTCCATAATTCCTCCGCGGCATCCGCCGTGACCGGTCGCGTCGCAGGGATTTGCGCGAGCGCAGCGCGATGGCGCTCGCTGACGCCCCAAGCCTCAAGCCGCGCGGCATCGCTGAGCCATATCAGGTTGCGCTTGTCGGCGTAGAGCTTGTGATGGCGAGGTGCCGGACTGACAACCGCGACATCGTCCATCAACGCGGCGCGGAGTTGAGCATTGGCAGGCTCGGACAGGTTGAAATCTGTGAGCCTGTTATAGACCATATCGATCACTTTGCCGCCGCCAACAAGGCGGCCGGTTTTACACGATAGCGCCTGGGGTCCAAGGATCACTGTTTCGATCCCGCTGCGGTTCAATAGATCCCGGGCCAGAAGCATGTCGGGATAGAGATATTGTTCACCGGCGTCCTGGTCGATGATAGCGACGGTGCGTGGGCGGCCTGCACGGCCCGCGCGCTGCCATTCCGACACGAAGCTCTCAACAATAAGCGCATCGATTGCGCCTGTATTCGTCAGGCGCGCGTCACCGCAAGCCACGGCGCGTTCCGCGACGGCACGCTGAAGCGCACCGACCAAAAACGCGCCGCCAGCATTGGTATTGACCTCGATGAGTTTCGGGCCGTATTGGGAGATGTGGAAATCATAGCCCATGAGCAGACTGCGGGTGTGGGCCTGGACACCGGCAACACCATCGCCTGAACGCTTCAGCACAGCATCCTGATACGGCGACAGCGCGGCAACCGCTTCAATGGCCTCGATTTGTGCCTGCATCGCTGCAAGGTCTGCGGGCGAGACGAACACAGCCGTTGCAGCGAACAAATTGGGGCGAGCGGCGATCAATTTTCCCAAATCAGGGTCGTCGGAGCGCTCAAGAATAGCCGCATCGATCTCAGCTCTGCCGAGCGTCATACAAAAGCAAGACTGATTGAGCGCGATCAGATTCGCCGCACCGTCCAGTTCGCAAGTCCCATCACACCTCATTGCCAGTCCTTTCCGGACAATCCCTCGCATCTGCACACGCCGCCAGCGTCCCGTTTATATGGACCGCCACACTGGTGCGAAAGCCCGGCCCGCTGTGAGCCTGACGGATCTTGAGGGCTTGCTCCCCGCGTGACGTATTAATACTGCGCACCAATTTTCTGCTGCGCGAGCTGACAGGGATGTAAGGATCATGCAAGCAAGCTGGCGTGGCGGATGCGGCGTAATCACTCATAGCGACGAGACACAGCAACGGCTTCAAGACATCCTGCTGTCTGCGGAACGCGGCAAGCTTGCGCTGACGCAAGCGGAGCTGTCTGGCGTGTTTTCGGCAACCGACAGGCTGGCGAACGCAGCGATGTGGCTCGTCGCCCACATGGCTTATGCGCGCCGGGTCGATCTGTCCGGCGCACCGCTAGAGGCAGAGGATTTCAAGCCCGCGCCAGAGGGACATATGGGAGGCTCGCTCAACATGGCGGTCGCCTTCGCCGGCTATCTTGCGGCCAATGCACTCAGTGGACACACACGCGCCTGGACCCTGGGCCAAGGTCACTGCGTCGCTGCCATCGAAGCGGTCAACACGTTGACAGGCGATGTGTCAGAGGATCAACGCGGACGTTATGATCGCACCGAAGCGGGTCTGACGGCCCTCGTCCGCGACTTCTACAGCTATGCAATCACGCCGGAAGGCCGCCCGGCGGTTCCACTTGGCAGTCATGTCAATCCTCATACCGCGGGCGGCCTGTCTGAAGGCGGCTATCTTGGCTTCACCAGCCTGCAATATATCCACATGCCCTTGCCAGGCGAGCGCCTGGTCGCCTTCTTGAGTGACGGAGCGTTTGAAGAGCAGCGCGGGTCCGACTGGGCGCCCCGATGGTGGCGCGCAGGCGATAGCGGCCTCGCCATACCGGTCATGGTGCTCAACGGCCGGCGGATCGAACAACGTACCCAGATCAGTCAGGAAGGCGGCCTTGACTGGCTCGTCAAGCACCTCGAGCTCAGCGGGTTCGATCCCATAATTGTGGACGGTCATGACCCACTCTCTTATGCTTGGGGCATATTGGACGCCGAAGCTCGATTGGCGAAAATCGTCGAGAGCGATGGTCCCTACCCCGCGCGGCTCCCCTACCTGATTGCACCTTGCATCAAGGGGTTCGGATTTCCCGGGGCTGGCAGCAATCGGGCCCATAATCTCCCGCTGGATGGCAATCCACATACCGACGCCGCAGCGCGCCTTGCATTCAATGACGGGGCAAGGGCTCTCTTTACGCCCCCGGACGAGTTGGACGACGCGATCCAGCGCCTCGGCGTGCACGCGGTGCAGGACCGGCCACGCGAAAGCCGCAACGCCCTCGCTGTCCGCAAGGTCGCAAGTCCGGTCCTGCCTGCATCGACCGCGCCGAGCGATCGCGCGCCCGCCCCAAAATGCGCGATGGACGCCATTGATCGCTGTTTTTCAGAGATTGTCCGCGCCAATCCGCACTTGCGGGTCCGCGTCGCGAACCCCGATGAGTTGCGCTCCAATCATATGCCACTGACCCTCGAAATGCTGAAGCATCGGGTCAATGCACCGGAAGCCGGCACGCCAGAGGACATCTATGGCAGCGTCATCACAGCCCTGAATGAAGAAGCCGTCATCGCCGCCGCTCTCGGCAATAAGGGCGGTCTCAACCTGGCGGTCAGTTACGAAGCTTTTGCGATGAAAATGCTCGGCGCGCTGCGCCAGGAGATCATCTTCGCGCGCCGGCAAAAAGAACTCGGCCGGCCGCCGGGCTGGATCAGTGTTCCCGTGATTGCCACATCGCACACTTGGGAGAACGCCAAAAACGAGCAATCGCACCAGGACCCCACCTTGCCCGAGGCCTTGCTTGGCGAAATGTCGGATACGGCTCGCGTCATATTTCCGGTTGACGCAAGCAGCGCCGCAGAGGCCCTGCGCGCCGTCTATCGCGGCCATGGCGAGATCGCCTGTCTCGTAACGCCAAAACGAGATGTCCCAGCCCTCCTATCGGCCAGCGAGGCGGTGTCGGCCCTTGAATCCGGTGCCATCCACATTGCTGGCGATGCGGCGTCGGCCCGCATTCAGCTTGTGGCGGTTGGCGCCTACCAGGCGCATGAGGCCCTGCGCGCTTATGATCGCCTCACCGAGCACGGTGTTGCGGCCTGCGTAACGTTGATCCTAGAACCTGGCCGGTTCCGGTCAGGGCGCGACCCGCTGGAGCAAGCCTTCACCGCAACGGACAAGGCCCTTCATGAGTTGTTCCCGGTCAATCTGGCGCGCGTCCTCCTGACCCATACCCGGCCGGAGCCGATGACGGGCCTGCTGAGGCGCCTGGACGGCGGCCCCGATCAGTTGCGCGCGTTGGGCTATATTTCACACGGCGGAACATTTGACGTGTCCGGCATGTTATTCGCCAATCGCTGCACTTGGGCCCACGCAATCGACGCGGCCATGACCCTTCTGGGCGAAGCCTTTCCCGGCGTGCTGTCGAAGGACGAGCGAGCCGCCATCGAGGGGCGCGGAGACCCATCCGTCCTGCAATCCCTGAAGCCCATTCAACGCGAGGAGACCGCACCATGACCCTGACCCTCACCAGCCTTGGCGGCGCAGGAACCGTTACCGGATCACGCCATCTTCTTGAATATAACGGCCAGCGTCTGATGATCGATTGCGGCCTGTTTCAAGGGTACAAAGCCTTGCGCGAGCGCAATTGGGCTCCCTTCCCCATCGATCCAAAATCGATCGATGCCATCATATTGACCCACGCGCATATTGATCACAGCGGTTATCTGCCGAAATTGGTCAAGGACGGTTATCGCGGTCCCGTCTACTGCTCGAGCGCGACAAAGGATCTTTGCGAAATCTTGCTGCGCGACAGCGCCTATATTTCAGAGCGGGATGCTGAACGTGCCAACAGGTTGCGCTATACAAAGCACAAACCCGCCGTGCCGCTCTACACGGTCGCTGACGCCGAGGCGGCGATAGAGCAGCTCACGCCGATTGAATTTCACGAAGACATTCATCTCGAAATCGGCGCGGATTTTCAGCTACGGCGCGCCGGCCATATTCTCGGCGCCGCAACAGTCGAAGTGCGTTGGGGCGGCAAGACCATTGTCTTCTCCGGCGATCTTGGCCGCTATGGCGATCCGTTCATGTACGACCCGGAGCCCGTTCGCAATGCGGACTATGTGGTTATTGAGTCGACTTATGGTGATCGCACGCACCCGAAGACCGATCCAATGGAGCAATTGGGCGAGGTGATCGACCGCACCGTCAGGCGGGGTGGCACGGTGGTCATTCCGTCGTTCGCAGTCGGGCGCGCGCAACTTCTTCTCTACCACATCTGGATGCTCAAGAAGGCCGGCCGGCTCACCAATGTAGCGATCTACCTCGATAGCCCCATGGCGATCAATGCAACGGACTTGCTATGCGCTCATTTGGACGACCACAGATTTACGCCGACGATGTGCGATGAGGTCTGCGGGATCGCGAAATATGCCCGCGACGTCGAAGCCTCAAAAGCGATTACCAGCGATGTGATGCCGAAAGTCGTGATTGCAGCGAGCGGCATGATCACGGGCGGGCGCGTACTGCATCATGTACAGTCCTTTGGCCCAGATCAAAGAAACACAATCCTGTTTGCTGGATACCAGGCCGCCGGCACCCGCGGCGACAAGATCCTGAAGGGTGCCGACAGGGTCAGAATGTTTGGCCAGGATGTGCATATAAACGCCGAGGTCACCAGCCTGCCGGCCCTGTCAGCGCATGCCGACGCTGATGAGCTGATGAGCTGGCTGAGCGGCTTTGAGACACCGCCGGCGCGGGTCTTCGTCGTCCACGGTGAGCCGGAGGCGTCCAGCACATTCAGCGCACGAATCCAGGACGAACTCGGTTGGCGCTCCGACGTGGTCGAGATCGACAAGACCTATGAGCTTGGAGGCACGCAGTGATGGCGCCTGACAAGCGTGCTGCCTTCGAAGCCGCGCTGACCGCGCGGCGGCTGAGATGGCACACTCAGGACGATGCGATCATTTTGATGCGGACGGACTGTCCGATATGCCGTTCGGAAGGTCTGAACTCGCGCTCACGCATACTGGTCCGATGCGGCGAGAGGGAGGTCGTCGCAACCCTTCACCAGGTCGACGCTGAGTGGTTGAGTCTTGGTGAGGCGGGCTTGTCGGAAGCGGCCTGGATCCGGCTTGACGCTGAGGCGGGTTCCATCCTCAAGGTTAGCCATGCACCAACGCTGCCTTCGCTTTCAGATGTTCGCCGGCGTATGACCGGCCGACGACTCAACGGCGTCGCTTTTGAGCGGATCATCACCGACATCGCGGCCGGCCGGTACTCCGATATCCAGCTGGCCGCCTTTGTCTCCGCCTGTTCCACCCTGAAGCTCGACATCGATGAGATGAGATCCCTGACCGGCGCCATGGTCAAAGTCGGCGAGCAGCTTGAGTGGGATGCAGAGATAGTCATGGACAAGCATTGCGTCGGGGGTTTGCCGGGAAATCGCACAACCCCAATTGTCGTGGCCATTCTGGCCAGCCTTGGTTTGACCATACCAAAAACATCTTCACGCGCGATCACCTCTCCGGCCGGCACAGCCGATACAATGGAGACATTGGCGCCAGTCGACCTCACATTGGCGGACATCAGACGCGTCGTTGACGCCGAAGGGGGGTGTCTGGCGTGGGGCGGCGCAGTGCAACTCAGCCCCGCTGACGATGTTCTGATCCGCATCGAACGCGCGCTCGACATCGACGCCGAAGGTCAGCTCATCGCCTCTGTCCTATCAAAAAAAATCGCCGCCGGCGCTACACATGTTGTCCTGGATCTACCCGTCGGGCCCACCGCAAAACTGCGAAGCCAGGCTGATGCCCGAACGCTGGCTGACCACATGGCGATAGTCGCCGACGGTTTCGGCCTGAAGACCAGATTCGTCTTCAGCGACGGGCTGCAACCAGTCGGGCGCGGTATTGGCCCCGCGCTTGAGGCCCGGGATATATTGAGCGTCTTGCAACGACGCGGCGACGCGCCGCCCGATCTGCGTGAACGCGCCATTGCGCTTGCGGGTGCCGCTCTGGAACTTGCTGGCAAAGCAGAGGCGGGATCCGGTTTAGCGTTGGCGCAAACCGCGCTCGATAATGGATCTGCCTGGGTGAAATTTCAGGCGATTTGCGAAGCTCAGGGCGGTATGCGCGAGCCGCCGACAGCAGCGCAAACGGCGCCGGTGACGGCTATCCGGGCGGGCAAGTTGGTGGCGATAGACAATCGCAAACTGTCGCGGCTCGCAAAACTCGCTGGCGCGCCGCAACAACCCGCCGCAGGCCTGATGCTCCATAAGCGTCTCGGAGACACAATTGCGCCCGGCGACCCGCTCGTGACGATTCACGCTGAGGCCTCCGGTGAGATCGAGTATGCGCTGAGCTATGCCCGCGCCAACACTGACATGTTCACAATAGAGGGCTGACCCATGACGATCTACATTCCCCTGCCCGGCAATGAGGCCATGGCCGCCGAGCTCGCCGAGCTCACAAACAGCGAGCTTGGCGCGCTCGAGCTGCGTCGCTTCCCCGATGAAGAGACCTATGTCCGCATCGCTTCGGATGTCGCGGGCAATGCAGTTGAACTGGTCTGCACGCTGGCCAGGCCCGACCCGCAATTGCCCGGGCTGCTGTTCGCGGCCTACACGGCGCGCGAGTTGGGCGCAACATCCGTGGGGCTGATCGCGCCCTATCTCGCTTACATGCGACAGGACAAACGTTTCTCCGATGGCGAGTCGGTGTCCTCGCAGCATTTTGCAAGACTGCTCGCCGGGGCGTTCGACCGGGTTGTGACCGTCGATCCGCATTTGCACCGTATCCATGATCTCGGAGAGGTGTTTTCGATCAACACCAAAGTCGTGCACGCCGCTCCCGCGCTGGCAGACTGGATCAAGGCCCATGTCGAGAAGCCGCTTATCGTCGGGCCGGATGTTGAAAGCGAGCAATGGGTTGCCGACGTCGCGCAGCGGGCGGGCGCCCCGCATTTGGTGCTCACCAAGGTGCGCCTTGGAGACCGGGATGTTGAAGTGATCGCACCGGGTCTTCAAAAATGGAAAGGCCTGCAGCCCGTTCTGGTCGACGATATTGCCTCCTCGGGGCGCACAATGATCGAAGCGGCCCATCATTTTGAAAAGGCTGGCTTTGCCAAACCTGTCTGCGTCGTTGTCCATCCACTGTTCGCCGACGATGCGTATGAAGCGTTGGAGGCGGTCTCCTCGCGTATTGTCTCCACCAATACCATCCCACATGTCTCCGTCGGCATTTCCATCACGAGCTTACTGGTCTCTTGATACCAAAACGAAATCTCCTGGCCACGACAAGCCGTCGACAAGGGACGCTCCCGATATCGGAAGCTGAAAGAGCAAGGGCGTCCCGAAGGGCGCCAACATCATGAGCCTGGCCAGACTATTTCTCGTATTTTTTCTTTGGGCATTGTGCTTTCCCTTGATCGAAGTCGGGCGCGTTGATGTCTCGCCACTGCGTTTCGCGACGATGAGAGCGATTCTGGCCGGCGCAGTGTTATTGGGGACAGCCGTCATCTTGCGCAAACCGTGGCCGCGGACCCGGCGCGTTTGGTTGAAAATCGCCTGCATTGGAATCGGAGCGACCAGCTTGGGTTTCTGGGGCATGTTTGAGGCGGGCCGGTGGGTCGCGCCCGGTTTGGCGACCGTTCTGGCAAATACCCAGCCACTGATCGCGGCTGTGCTGGCCGTCATCTTTCTCAGGGAGCGTTTATCCCCGCGACTCCTGACCGGACTGCTCGCGGGTTTTGCCGGCATCGCGCTGATCGCATTTACCAACGCACATCCGGAGGACACCGCGGATCCGGCGTTCGGTCTGCCATTCCTGATGATCGCGATTCTTGGGATTTCCGGCAGCAATGTACTCATCAAGCAGATCTCCCGGGAAATAGATCCACTGGTTATGATGGGGCTCCAACTGCTGATAGGTGCGGTCCCGCTGGGACTGGCCGCCCTTGTCATGGAGGCGGATCGACCATTTGAATTTACCGCATCGTTTGGCCTCGCATTATTTTTCCTGGCATTGCCCGGCACGGCGTTGGCGTACTGGTTATGGACCGGTGTTTTGCGAACGATGGATTTGAACCGCGCCAATGCCTTCAGTTTCCTGGTGCCCGTGATTGGTTTATTCATTGGCTGGACCTATTTCGGCGAGCGTTTCACCGCAATGACCTTCCTGGGAATCATCATCGTCCTCGGCGGTTTGACCCTCGCCAATTGGCCCGAACGGGAGACCAACCATGACCGATCCAAATAGGCCTCGCGGCAAGCCCCTCTTCGTTGGCCTGGCACTGGCCGCGGCCGTTTCAGCCGGTTGGACCGGCTATTGGCTCATGATCAAACCCGGTAGTGATACCGCGTCCAGACGACCGCCCTCACCGGCGGCTATGGAAATAGACGAGCGTGATCAACGGCTCGTCACGATGGGTGAACCGCTCTATGCGACCAATTGTGCGTCCTGTCATGGGGCCGATATGGAAGGACAGGCTGATTGGCAGCGCCGGCTGCCAAACGGGCGGTTACCTGCGCCACCGCATGATGAAACCGGGCATACCTGGCACCACCCGGACAGCACGCTGTTCGATATTGTGAAATATGGCACCGCCGCCTTGCTGCCGGTAGACTATGAAACCGATATGGGGGGCTATGAAGACATCCTGACTGACGCGGAGATCCGCGCGGTGCTCGCTTATATCAAATCGCGATGGCCAGACGATATTCGCGACCGCCATCGCCAGATGACCGAGGCTGCCCGGCAGTAACAATTCCTGCTGTCGGATGGGAAACCAGGCACCGACAAAGGGGGTCACCAGCTTATCGGCGGCCCAAACCTGCCCCTCGGCTCATATTGGCATTCACTTGAAGACCAACCGCGCCAATTCGGCGCGGCGCGAGCGGCAACCGATCACTGAATTTTTCAAAAGCGTTATTGGGTCTTTGACGTCCAGGCAACGCCGGAAATCGAGGTCGCTCCCCCCCCGGTCTACTCTGCGGCAGCCAAACGAGCGGGACCGCGGAGAAAAGCTAGGACTCGAGGTTTCATCGCCAGCGCCGGCTTCTCGACCGTCACCCGCATCACCCAGCCGGCGGCAATGGCGCTGACGGTCATGATCGCGAACAGGGCGTTGGCACCGAGGCCCGGCATCAGCGCGAAGGCCATCATGCCCAGCGGCCAATGCAGGATGTAGATGCCGTAGGAGACGTCCTCGACTTCGCGCAATGCCTTGCCGATCCGGCCGGGCACATCGAGGAAGCCGGCCCAGAGATAGAGCCAGGCGAGGGCGATCTGCAGCATCACCGGACCCATTGCGGTGCCCTGGCTGGCGAAGGCGGCGAGCAGTGCCAGGCCGACATAGCCGGCGGAAAGCGGCAGCTGGTCACGGGCAGCATAGAAGCCGGCGCCAATCATGAAGGCGGGGCCGAAACGGGCCATCGAACCGATCGTATCGTCGCCCGGGCCGCTATAGCCCGTGATCTGATAGAGAACGCCGAATGCAGCGGCGAGGCCGGCCCAGACCAGGATCAGGCTGCGGTTGCGGTAGAGGCCGACCGCAGCCAGCAGGCCGACGCCGAGATAGGCGAGCAATTCATAGCGGATCGTCCACAGCGCGCCATTCATCGTCCCGCCGATCGGGGAGGCGTTGAAGACTTGCGGCAGGCCGGCCATCGGGTCGGCTTGCGACAACACCATCAGCGGAAATTGCAGCGTCTGGGCCTGGCTGAAATAGGCGCCGAGCGGAAGCTCGGTGAAGAGCGGGCCGATCACCAGCCACATCAGCAGCACGGCGGCGATCAGGCCGGGGAAGATCCGCAGCACACGCGACAGGGTGAAGGAGGTCATGTTCGGGCGGTTGAGCAGGCTGGCGGTGATCATGTAGCCGGACAGGATGAAGAAGCCGTCGAGCGCCAGCTGCACCGTCGCGTCGACAAACTCCGGCCAGACGCCGTGATAGGGCAGGCCCATCGGGATCAGGACGGCATGCGCATAGACGACGACCAGTGCGAACCCGATCCGCATGGCCGTGAATGTGTTCGACTTGTCTTCGAGCCGGCCATGGCCGGAATGAAAGATCGCACGCATCGCTTCGTCCTCGTCTGCCCGTCCCCCGGCGCAGCGATGCAAAAAGCGGGCCGCCCCTGCCCACCCGCCCTTACGGCTAGAGTGTGGATTCGATAGAATTCGGGTTCCAAATTTGGATCAGATTCGATCCTGCCAGTGTGATTTCCATCCCAAATCGAGAAAACGGACCTGTGCGGATGTCACAGATCCAACCAGGTCGCGCCGCGACGGTAGGAGGCAAAACAAGAGCGGGTCTGCCGGTATTGCACCGAGGTGCGGGCGACGACCGTCAACGATGGCTTGCGTTACTAGCCCGGCCAGACCCACGTGGAGCGCGGTGCGTCCTGGCCTCAATTGCCAATGCGAATGCGCGCGGGACCAACAAACTGATAGGGCGGGATCACAAGGTTTTCTGGCGCGGGACCGCGCCTGACGCGACCCGAAACATCGTAGACCGAACCGTGGCAGGGACAATACCAGCCGCCAAACCGGCCACGATTATCACCGCTGGACTGACCGAGCGGCACGCATCCCAAATGTGTGCAGACGCCGATGACGACCAACCATTCAGGATCAATCACCCGGTCAGCATCATTTTGTGGATCGATGAGGGTGTCATCATTGTCGTCCGCGCGCGCCTGCCCCATTGCCTCCAACGTCCGTCTTACGATGAAGACCGGCCGTTCCCGCCAGGCGATTGTCAATCGCTCACCAAGCTGCATGGACGACACGTCGACTTCTGTCTTGCTTCCCGCCAGGGTATCGGCAGCGGGATTAAGGCTATCAATGAATGGCCAGACGGACAGCCCCGTGCCGATCACCGCGCCGCCTATGGCCGCGATGTAGATGAAATCTCGCCGTGTTGTCGTATCATCCATTACAGTCCCTCGGCGGCTTTGCGCGGGGTTGGGCTCGCTGGAGATCGCCGCGGAGCCGAACAGGTTGCACACGCCATTTTGATGATCCAGCCCTGATTTGGCCCGGTTCAGATTGCGGGTGATACAGGTGTTACGTCTCAGTCCACCCCTCCCCTCAACATGGAGACACGGCGTCCTGAGGCGTCGCGATCTGGATCCAATACCGGCGTGGTCGACGAAGTTGAGCGAACATGTCATGGGAATTTTTGAGGATGGGGAAGCGAACCGAATCCGAGACCCAACCACCCGGCCCGGCGTTGGATGGGGAAGGATACACCGATCGGGAACACCGCCACTGCCCGGTCGCGGCTATTCTAGCCGGCGGTTGAATAGCCAGGTGCCGATCGAAAGCGTCGCAATCGCAATAACGATCATCGGCCAGGTGTGAGCCCAGATATCGGAGGCCGGCAGGTCCTTCAGGAAAATGCCCTTGCAGATCACGATGAAGTGCGTGATCGGGTTAGTTTGCGTCACAAGCTGCAGCCAGTCGGGCATGTTCGCCACGGGCGTTGCATAACCGGACAGCAGCACGGCAGGGATCATGTAGATAAAAAGACCGATCACCGCTTGTTGCTGCGTGCGAACAACCGATGAGATGAAGAGCCCAATACCGATGATGGACAAGAGGAAGACGACCATCGCGAGGAAGAGTGCCGCAAGATCACCGCGGAGCGGCACGTCGAGGAGAAAGACGCTAAACGCCAGCATGACGGCCGAACTGGCCAATGCGATCAGAAGCGCCGGCAAGGTTTTTCCAATCAGAATCTCAAATGGCGTCAGCGGGGAGACGAGCAGCTGCTCGAATGTTCCCAATTCACGCTCTCTGGCAATTGCGAGTGCGGAGACCATGAAACCGACGATCGATGCGAGTACGGCAAAGAGTGCCGGTGTCGCCGACCACAACGGTTCCGAATTCGCGTTGAACCAGGTTCGCGAAATCACGGCCGTCGGCATTGTAATCCCAGCCTCATCCAGGAGTTCCAGATTGTAACTCTCGGTGATCCGGTAGATGTAACCAGAGACGATCTGCGCGGCATTGGAACGTCTTCCATCCAGCAGGAGCTGGAAGTTCGAAGAGTGGCGCCGCAAGATCCGCCGCGAAAAACCATCTTGAAAATGCAGACCTACGAGCACGCGTTGGGCATCGATTGCAGCACCGAGCTCTGCTTCGGATTCAAAATACAAGATCTCCTGGAACCGCGAGCTACCGACAACACGGTCGAGGATTTCGCGAGAATACCGGCCCTGGTCCCGATCAACGACGCCGAGCGAGATGTTCGTGACGTCCTGGGTGATTGCAAACACATAGATGAGCAGCAAAAAGGGCGGTGCAATCAGGACGACCAAACGTGTTTGCCGGTCGCGGGCACTTGCCAGGAGTTCCTTTTTTATCAAAGCGAAGAGGCGCGTGAGCATAGCTAGTCCAGCCGTGTACGGGTCCTGAGGAGCGTGATCGCGAAAAACACCAGCGCTATGCCTGACAAGGCCGCCAGGTTGGGCAAAATAATCGGCCAGACGTCCCCCGTCAGAAAAATCGTCTGAAGCGAGGGTACAAAATAGCGCGCCGGGACCAGATAGCTGACCCACTGCAGCGCGACCGGCATACTGTCCACTTCAAAAACGAAATTGGAAAAATAGAAGGCTGGCAAGAAGGCCGCGAGAATGGACACCTGGGCTGCTACGAGCTGGTTTCGCGTCAGGGTGGAAATCAGCAGACCCTGGCCCAGAGAAGTCAGCATGTAGACCGCAGAAACCAGGGTCAATATCGCCGGTGAGCCGCGCAGCGGGATGTCGAATACGACAATCGCGAGCACGGTGGAAAGTGCCATCGAACCCATTCCCAGCAGGAAGTATGGGGCGAGTTTTCCAATCAGCAATTCGGCGATGTTGACGGGGGTCGCAAGCAGCGCCTCCATGGTCCCGCGCTCCCATTCGCGCGCGATGACGAGCGCGGTGAGCAATGAGCCGATCAGCGTCAGGATAATGGCGATCGAACCCGGTACGAGATAGTTCCGGCTGGCCAATTCCTGATTGAACCAGACGCGATGTTCGATGGTGACAGGCGGCGTGATCATCGCTCCACCGCGGCTCAAGCTCTCCTGCTCAAGCCAATTCACCCAGAGCAGCTCGATATAGCCCTGAACCAGAATAGCTGTGTTCGGATCGCTGCCGTCGACGATCACCTGGAGCGGTGCGCTATGGCTCCGGTACGCCTGGTCGGCGAAGTCCGCCGGCAGAACGATGATGGCGTGAAGGTCGCCGGCAATGAGGGCAGGCTCAAGGACGCGTCGATCTCGCGCGTATGTTGCATCGAAAAAGGGAGAATTCGTGAGCGCAGCAGTGAAACTGCCGGATTGCGGAGTCGCTTGCTCGACAACAAGACCGACATTGTAGTGACGCGGATCAAACGAAACGCCATAGCCAAACAGGAAGAGCAAGAGGGCCGGCAAGATCACCGCGACCGCGAAATTGCTTGGATCACGCAGCACCTGGCGAAACTCCTTGCGGACCAGCCCTTGAACGCGCCGGACGCTGAACACCGCGTGCGTGGGATCATCGCTCATGCTGCAGCCCCGTCACGGTGTGATGCGCTGACGAGCTGGATAAAGGCATTTTCCAGCGTCATGCCCGGATCGCCAGCCGCGGCTTTCAGAGCCGCCGGGCTGCCCTCTGCGATCATATTCCCTTCGTAGATCAGCCCAACGCGGTCACAATATTCGGCTTCCTCCATGAAGTGTGTGGTGACGATTATCGTGGTGCCGCTGTCGGCAAGTGCATTGATGTGGGACCAGAACTCCCGCCGTGTCCTCGGGTCGACGCCCGATGTCGGCTCGTCGAGGAAGAGAACATTCGGCCGGTGCATCACGGCACAAGCCAGGGCGAGACGTTGTCTGTGGCCGAGCGGGATGGTCCCGGCGTTTTGATTGATCAGTTCATTCAAATCGAAGGTGGAGATCATTTGCCTGACCGTCGCGCCGCGCTGCTCCGCGGTCAAACCATAGACACCGGCAAAAAAATCCAAATTCTGGCGAACACTCAGGTCGCCGTAGAGAGAGAATTTCTGCGCCATATAACCCAGTCGCCCACGTGCCTCACTGGGCGATTGGCCGAGGTCGAACCCGGCTATTGAGGCGTGTCCGGATGTCGGCTTGAGCAACCCGCAGAGCATTTTGAAAGTCGTCGACTTTCCCGCTCCATTGGGGCCGATCAAGCCGTAGATTTCACCCCGCGCCACCTCAAAGCTGATGTCACGCGCTGCAACGAAATCCCCAAAAGCTTTCGTCAATTTGTCGGCCCGGATGGATGCATCCCGGTCGCTTTTGGCAAGGTCCGGCGAAGCTCGAAAGGGGGACCGGGACGTTCTCGCACCGCCCAACCGATCCATGAATGCGTCTTCGAACCGGGGGCGTACCGGCACCAATTTGGTGTTCGCGAACGCTTCAAGGAGCGTGTCGGAATCACCGCCCTCGCGAATTACCAGTCGCAAATTTTTCCCTTCAATCACGCCATCGATGACATCGGGGCTCGCCAGCAGATCGTCGAGCGCCCGGCGGCGGCCCGCCTTCATGCCCGTCAGGTGAAATGTCCTGCCTGTCAGCGGTTCGGTCATCGCTTGCGGCATCCCGTCAAAAATCTTCTGACCTTCGCTCAGGACGAGAACGCGCGGGCAGAGCTCTGCTTCGTCGAGATAGGCGGTACTCCATATGACGCCGATCCCGTCATCGACCAGACCTTGAACCATGTGCCACAGCTCGCGCCGGGAAATGGGATCAACGCCCACGCTCGGCTCATCAAGGAGCAGAAGCCTGGGCTTTCGGATGAGCGAGCAAGCGAGGCCGAGTTTTTGTTTCATGCCGCCTGACAGCGCGCCGGCCAATCGGTCCGTGAACGGGTGAAGGTTCGTAAATTCCAGAAGAGTTTCGAAACGCTCGGTGCGCGACTTGCCGGAAACCTCGCGCAGGTCCGCGTACAGGCTCAGGTTCTCCATGACCGTCAGGTCTTCGTAGAGACCAAATTTTTGCGGCATATAGGAAAGAACAGCGTGTAGGCGCTGAGCGCTGTTTCGGGGGTCCAGACCGCACACGCGCACCGCGCCGGCATCCCGATCAAGAAGCCCTGCGAGCAGCCGCAACAGAGTCGTCTTGCCAGCGCCATCGGGCCCAACCAAGCCAGTGACCTCGCCGGCATGCACGTCAAAAGTGAGGTTTTGCAATGCCGGCACATCGCCTACGCGAAAGGATTTGCCCAAACCGGCAACGGATATGAGCGGATCAGTCATTGTTGATTGAGCGATCGACATGGACCGTCACGGGCATGCCTTGCCGCAGGTCGAGATCCGAATTCTCGATGACGATCCGAACGCGATACACCAGGCTGGTTCTCAGCTCCCGCGTCTGCACCGTTCGCGGTGTGAATTCTGCGGTCGGTGAAATAAAGCCAACGCGACCGTCATAAGTCCCACCTGAATCGGTGGTCACGGTGACCGGCATGCCCGGGTGGATATGGCCGAGATCTGGCTCATCGACATAGGTTCTCGCCCAGACAGTAGAATTCAAGGTCAGCGTGAAGACCGGTTCGCCCGCTGCAATGACCGATCCAGGTTCGCGGATGCGGGTGAGGATTTGCCCGTCGCTCGGGGCAATAAGTTGTGCATCTTCCAGCCTTCGATGCGCAAGCTGGAGTGAAACCTCCAGCGCGTCACGTTGCGCCCGAGCCGCCCGGATGTCTTCTTCGCGAGGACCTTGTTGTACCAGAATCAGGGTTTGCTGCGCCACGCGAAGGCGCGCTGCGGACAAATCGACCTGCATTTGCGCCTCGTCATGAATCTGGTGCGAGGCAATGTTGCGTTCAGCCAGCGTTTGCTGGCGATCGAGCGTGGCTTGCGCGAAAACGAGAGCGGCTTGAGCCTGTTCGACATTGGCCCGGGCTTGGGCAATTTCCGCAGGGCGGCTGCCGGCGGCGAGCGCATCCAGCAGCGCCTGTTGCGCGGCAAGTTGAGCTTCGGCAAGGGTTACAGCGTCGTCGAAATCAGCCCGCTCTAGCACCGCGACGATATCGCCGCCGGACACGCGCGCGCCCTCATCGACATTCACTCGTTCAAGCCGCCCCGGGACACGAAAACTCAAATCGACCTCTCGCACATCGATGTTGCCGTAAAGCGTCAGATGAGTGGGGTGTTCGGGCTCGGAACGATTGAGCCACCACATTGCGAGCACAACAAGCAGGCCGATGAGGGCGAATCCCGCCCATCGAATTCCTTTAGTCATCGCACGCCTCCTTCAGAGATGTTCGCGACAACAAGCCGTTTAATTCGAACTCGGTCAGATCTCTGGCCAGACTCCGGCTGTCCGATTGCGGTGAGACAAAGACCGCAAAATGCAGCGCGCGTTCGATCATTCCAAGAACCACCCAGCCCACAAGGTCCGGATTGAGCGGTCGAACCAAGCCTGCGGCAATTGTATGCCGCATATAGAGGGCGAGCGCGCCGGCGATGCGGTCAAAGTGCGCTGACAGGCGAACCCGATCCTCCGGCGGCAAGGAAGATTGTGCGTCAAGGATGAGGCGAGTGAGTTCGGGATGATCCCGGCAGAACTTGATCAGTATCGACCAGATTCCCTCCAGCTGACAACGCAAGTCGTCCTGGTTTTCAATGGCAGTGACTGGATATCGGTCAAGCGTTTCTGCCATCAGGTGCGCAAAGAAGCCATCAATCAACTCCAGGAAAATTGCCTTCTTATTCCTGAAATGAAGGTAGAAACTGCCCTGGGCAACACCCGCATTCCCGACAATGTCGGAAACCCGAGCACCCTGATATCCCTTCTCGTGAAACACGACCTCGGCGGCATCGAGAAGTCGCCGTTGCATATTGGTCGGACTACGCACGGCCGAGGGGTCGTTCACGATACCAATCTCCCATTAGTACTGACTGACATGTCAGTCAGTACTAATGGGAGGCGAAACCGGACGCAAGCCCTGAACGGAAAAACCGGTCATTTGATCGCCACGTTCCGCAAAGCCCCGGTGATAAGGTCCGTGCGATAGCAAGCCGCACAATTCTCCGCGCACCCACGATCACGAGGCAGAACTGATTGGAAATCGCCCCATCGGGACTTATTCGCTGACGACCATTGAGGTTTAGACACATGTGAAAGAAGGTGATGAAAACGGCAAATGGCTGATCACAGGAAAATTTGTCACTTCAAACTCCGGTCAGAATTCGCCTTTCCTCCCGCGTCAGGGAGAGCTTTCGAGATTTCCTGCATTCAGAGTGAGGGGTAGGGCCAGGTACAGACGTATTCGTTCATGACCGCGCCTGTTGCCTGGCACGCTGTCCGTCTCCCCCTTGGCTAAGCCGACGGGTAGCAGGCACGGTCACACCTGTTTGTTGAATGTTGGAGCTATCCTTGCTGTCTCGACGTCACTTCCTAAAGGTTACGGCTGCCACCGGCAGCGGGCTGGCTGCGAGTTCGCTGGTGCCCGCCTGGGCGCAGAGCGGACCCGACGCCAATCTCGGCGGTCTGCGCCCGCTCTCCGGCACCGAATTCTTGCTGGAAATTGGCAGATCGCAGGTTCGCATTGACGGGCAGAGCGGCCCAGCGATTACGGTCAATGGACAGCTTCCAGCCCCTTTGTTGCGCTGGCGCGAAGGCGATGACATCACGCTTCGGGTCCACAATGGGCTCGATGCGGACACGTCGATCCACTGGCATGGCATCTTGCTTCCCAATGAGATGGATGGCGTGCCGGGCGTCACCTTTCCCGGCATACAGCCCGGTGAGACCTTCACCTACCGCATTCCCGTTCGCCAGGCGGGTACATACTGGTACCATTCCCATTCGGGTCTGCAAGAACAGCTGGGCCATTACGGGCCGATTATCATCGAGCCGCGCGGCGGTGATCCGGTCACCTATGACCGGGAATACGTCATCGTGCTGTCCGACTACACGTTCGAGGGCCCGCATCGGGTGTTCCAGCGCCTGATGGCGCAAAGTGACACCTATAACTTCCAACAAAGAACACTGCCCGATTTCTTCGGCGATGCGTCGCGCGAGGGATTCATGTCGGCGCTCCGCGACCGTCTGATGTGGGGCGGCATGAGAATGAGCCCGACCGATATCTCGGACGCGACATCGGCAACGCTCGACTATCTGGTCAACGGGCACGGCCCGAATGATAACTGGACCGGCTTGTTCAATCCCGGGGAACGTGTCCGGTTGCGCTTCATCAACGCCTCGGCGATGACGTTTTTCAATGTCCGGATTCCGGGACTGCCGATGACGGTCGTCCAGGCCGACGGTCTCGACGTCCAGCCTGTCGAGACCGACGAGTTCCAGATTGGGGTCGCCGAAACTTACGACGTGATCGTCACCCCGCAGGACGACCAAGCCTACACGCTGATGTGTGAAACGATCGACCGGAGCGGCTACGCTCGGGCCACTCTGGCGCCGCGCCTGGGCATGGTCGCGCCGGTTCCGGCGCTGCGCCCGAGACCAACCCTGACAATGCGCGATATGGGCATGGATCATGGCGCGATGCCGGGCATGGACAACAACTCGATGCCGGGAATGGATCACGGCGCGATGCCTGACATGGACCACAGCTCAATGCCGGGAATGGCTCATGACGCTAGCCTCCCGCCAGCCCCGCCTGCCGGGATGGACCATGCAGCGATGGGGCACGGCGTCCAGGGATCAGCCGCCGGCATGCAGGCGCATGATCACCCGCGCGGACCCGGCGTTGCCGGTGTCGCCATGCGACCGGTCAGCCGATTGCATGAACCGGGCGCCGGTTTGGAGGACGTTCCGCACAGGGCTCTGGCCTACACGGATCTGCGCAGCCTGGAGCCCAACCCTGATCAGCGCGCCCCGACCCGCGAGATCGAGGTCCATCTGACCAGCAATATGGAACGCTATATGTGGTCGTTCGACGGCAGGCGGTTCAGCGAAGTCGTCGAGCCGATCCAGTTCACCCAGGGTGAGCGGCTTCGCCTGACGATGGTCAATGACACGATGATGGTTCACCCCATTCATCTGCATGGCATGTTCTTCGATGTGGTCAATGGCGAAACCGGTCACAAACCGCGCAAGCACACGATCAACGTCAAGCCCGGAGAGAAACTCTCAGTAGACGTCACGCCCGAACATCTGGGCGACTGGGCCTTTCACTGCCACCTGCTTTATCACATGCACGCCGGCATGTTTCAGGTGGTCTCGGTTCGCGCACCGGCAGGCTCCGACCGTCACATGCATCACGGAGCGCAATAATGAAAACGTCTACATGGACCGCGCTGGCCTGCATGATCGCGTTTGGCGCCCCGGTTGCCGCCCAGGATTATGCCGATGCCTACTATCCGCCCGAGGCGATGAATGCAGCGCTTGAAGCGGTGCGACACGAAACTGGAGGACAGCGGCAGTTCTACTTCCAGGCGAACAGGTTTGAATACCGGTCCGATGACGAAACGCAGAGTCTGGCATGGGACATCAACGCTTGGTATGGTGGGCGCCTGAACCGGTTGTGGATCAAAAGCGACGCCGCGTACGACCTCGACAGCGGTGCGTTCGACGAGGCGCGGTTGGAAGCTCTTTGGTCGCGGGCGATCTCACCATATTTTGATGTGCAAACGGGTCTCGCCCATGATTTCGAATCCGGCAATGGGCGCACCCATGCCGTGCTTGGAATACAAGGTCTCGCCCCCTATTGGTTCGAAATTGATGTCGCGACCTACCTATCCGATCAAGGTGAGCTGACCGGCGCAGCTGAGGTTGAATATGAGCTTTTGCTGACCCAGCGTCTCATACTGCAGCCGCGAGCGGCGGTATCCTGGTCTGCAGATGCGATCCCCGATCTTGATACCGGAAGCGGCTTCACCGACATCCAGGCCGGCTTGCGTCTGCGGTATGAGATCGTGCGGCAATTTGCGCCCTATGTCGGGGTGGAGTGGACACGTCAACTTGGCGACACTGCCGACTATGCCCGAGCGGCTGGCGCCGATCAGGACACAACCGCCCTAGTTGCAGGCTTGCGGGTCTGGTTTTGACCCTTTTCTCAAATCAACAGAACGGCCTTGAATGTGCTCGCCATGACAATTGAACCAATCAGAGTAGCTTTCACAACGCGCGCGGCGAGGATCGGTCCTGTGGTTCGCCCTTGACGGCAGATCGACCGGACTGATTTCGCCGCGTGATGCAGCGAAGAGTCCCCAACATTTCTCCACGGGCATCCGTTCGCGTTGTTCAGGAGAGCGCTCGTTAGATGAGTGATCAGGAGTATGACATGTTCCCTTCCGCCTTCGCTCGCGCGGCCATAACGGCGCTCGTATTTGGCACCGCCGGTCTCGCGCAGGCCCAGGACCATCCCTTGTCCCTGCCGGAAGCCGTGCTGCTGGCCGGACAGGTCGAAGAACCCTCCGTTGAGGTCTGGCGCACCCGCGCCGAGGCGCTTGACAGTCAGGGGATCGCCGATGCGGCTCTGCCCGATCCGATGCTCCGGGTTGGTCTGGCCAATATCCGGTTGAGCGATTTTGACCTGAACCGTGAGGGCATGACCCAGACTCAAGTCTCCATTCGCCAGATGTTTCCGCGTGGCGATTCGCGGCGCCTCTCGCGGGAAATCCGCGAGTGGGAAGCGCGCTCGGCGCGTGCGGCGGGGGCGTTGGAAAGCCGGCGCATCCGTCTGAGCATCCGTGAAGCCTGGTTGGAACTATATTATCTGGACCGGGCCGCAGCGATGATCATCGAACATCGCAATGCGGTCGGACAGCTGGGCGAGATCGCCTCGGCCAGCTTTGGCGCGGGGAATCGCAATAGTCACGATGTGATCCGGATTGATCTTGAACTTCAAACATTGACGACGCGCCTGGTCGAGATCGAGCGCAGTCGCGAGGTCGCGCGGGCCGCACTGGCCCGCTATCTTGGCGACCAGGTCGCGGCACGGCCCCTGACGCCGCAAACGCCGATTTTGCCGGCTCCGGATGAAATCGATGCGATGCGGGCGCAATTGGTGCGCCATCCGGCGATCGCCATCCTGGACGCCCGCATCTCGGCGCGCGATCGCGGTGTGGAACTGGCCCAGCAGCGCTACCGGCCCGGGTTTTCTCTGGAGGCCGGCTATGGCCTTCGCGACAGCCGCTCCGATCTGGCCTCCATCGGCGTCAGCGTCGAGATGCCGCTATTCGGACATAGCGGTCAGGATGCAGGGGTCGCGGCGGCCCGTAGCCTGCGCGAGGCGGAAGTGCTCAGCCGTGATTCGACCTTGCTGGAGATGGACCGCGAATTGGCAGCGAACCATGCCAGTTTCCGGCAATTCACCCAGACCGTTGCGCTCTATCGCACCGATGTGCTGCCGCGCTCACGCGAGACGGCGCAGGCTGTCCTGCTCGCCTATGGCAATGAGCGGGCTGACTTCGCCGAGCTGGTCCGCGCCGAACTCGCACTGCTCGATACCGAACTTGCCCTTTACCGAACCCAGGTCGATGCCCTTAAAGCCCAGGCCCGGCTCATGTTTCTCGCCGGAGATCCCTCATGAATACCCGTAACCTTTTCATTGCTCTCGCCCTGCTGCTCGTCGGTCTCGTGGGAGGGGCTGGTCTGATGGCCGTGCTCAAGCCAGAAGCAGATCGCGTGGCATCCTCCGATGAACCCCGCGTGCTTTACTGGGCCGCCCCGATGGACCCAACGTTTCGTAGCGACAGTCCGGGCAAATCACCAATGGGGATGGATCTGGTCCCGGTCTATGAGAGCGATGACACAGCGTCCGACGACGGCGCCATCCGCATCAGCCCCGCTGTCGAGAACAATATCGGGGTGCGCACGGATGTCGTCATTCGGGGGGGCTTCCACCGTACTCTGTCCACAGTCGGATATGTCAGACCGGTCGATGGTCTGACCTCAATGGTCGATGTCCGAGCTGAAGGCTGGATCGAGAACCTGCCCGTGTCCGCCATCGGCGACCGCGTGACCCGAGGGCAGGTGGTGCTTGAACTCTATTCTCCGGCGATCGCCACGGCCCAGGCCGAATACCTCCAGGCCGCACAGATCGGGCGCGAAGCCCTGTTGCAGGCCGCGAGATCGCGCCTGGTCTCCTTGGGGATGGAGCCGGACCAGATCGCCCAGCTGGGCCGACGCGGCAGTGCTGGTCGCACCGTGGCCATTCGTGCGCCGCAGGACGGAACCGTCATCGCCATTTCCATCCGTAACGGCGCCTTCGTCCGCCCCGGAGGTCAGCTGATGACTGTCAGCGATCTGGGCACGGTCTGGGTGATGGCCGATGTGTTCGAGGACGATGCTCAGCGGGTTCGCGCCGGCGATCAGGCCCGGCTGGAAACACGCTCACTGCCCGGCCGTGAGTGGGTTGGGGAAGTGGAATATGTCTATCCGACAGTCAATCCGCAAAGCCGGTCCGTGCCGGTGCGCATTCGGCTCGACAATGCCGACGGTGCGCTGCGGCCCGACATGTATCTCAATGTCGCCATCCAGACCGAGCCGCGCACCGATGTGCTCCAGATCCCGCTTGAGGCGGTGATCCGCACCGGGCAATCGGAACGGGTTATTCTGGCCGAGGGCGATGGGCATTTTCGGCCAGCCAGCATCGTAACTGGCGCCGAATCCGGCGGCATGGTGGAAATTCTGTCCGGGCTTGCCGCCGGTGAGCGGATCGTCGTGTCCAGCCAGTTCCTGCTCGATTCCGAAGCGAGCATCCAGGGCGCGATGCTCAGAATGAGCCCGCCAGGGGTCATTATCCATGAGCCCGTACCGCCGGGCGACGTTATGCCGATGAGCATCGTCTCGCGCGGCACAGTCATCTCGCTCATGCGCGACCATGGCATGATCGAAATCGAACACGGGGCCATTGTCGAACTGGGCCGTCCAGCTGGCACAACCATGTTCAACGCAATGCCTGGCGTCGACTTGTCGAGCATTGAGCCGGGAATGAATGTCGCGTTTGAACTGATGGATGCCGGAGAGGCGAACTGGCAGGTCGGCTCCATCGCTGCCGAGACCGCGCCTGAAGGTGACCAGCCATGATCGGCTCGCTCATCCGCTGGTCGATCGCCAATCGGGTGATCGTCCTCATTCTTGCCGTGCTGCTGGCGGGCTATGGAACATTTTCGCTGTCGCGCACGCCGCTGGACGCCATCCCCGACCTGTCTGACGTCCAGGTGATCATCAAGACCACCTATCCGGGACAATCGCCGCAAGTGGTGGAGGACCAGGTCACCTATCCGCTCACCACCGCCATGCTGGCCGTGCCGGGCGCGGTGACGGTGCGCGGCTATTCCTTCTTCAATGACAGCTATGTCTACATCATCTTCGAGGACGGCACGGATCTCTACTGGGCCCGCTCCCGGGTGCTCGAATATCTCAGCCAGGTCGCCCCCAACCTGCCGGCCAGTGCTTCGCCGGCGCTCGGGCCGGATGCAACCGGGGTCGGCTGGATTTACCAGTACGCGCTGATCGACCGGACCGGACAGCACGATCTGGCGCAATTGCGCTCGATCCAGGACTGGTTCCTCAAATTCGAACTGCAAACCATCGAAGGCGTCTCGGAAGTCGCCACGATCGGCGGCATGGTGCGGCAATACCAGGTGGTCGCCGATCCCGACCGGCTGCGCGCCTATGGCATCCCGCTGTCGCATGTGCGCATGGCGATCCAGCGCGGCAATCAGGAAAGCGGCGGGCGTGTCATCGAGATGGCCGAAGCCGAGTACATGGTGCGCGCCTCGGGCTATATCGAAGGGATTGACGATCTCGCGGCGATCCCGATCGGATTGAGCGATACCGGCACGCCGATCTTGTTGTCCGACGTCGCGGAGATCCGCATCGGGCCGGAATTGCGCCGCGGGCTGGGTGAGCTGAATGGCGAGGGCGAGGCGGTCGGCGGCGTCATTATCATGCGTTTCGGGGAGAACGCGCAGGCGACGATTGAACGGGTCGAGCACCGGCTGGACGAATTGCGCGGCTCATTGCCTGACGGCGTCGAGATCGTCACCACCTATAACCGGGCGGGACTGATCGAGCGGGCGGTTGAGTCGCTGAGCGAGAAACTGATCGAGGAATTCATTGTCGTCGCCCTGATTTGCGTGATCTTTCTGTTTCACATCCGCTCCTCGCTGGTGATCGTGTTCAGTCTGCCATTGGGTGTCTTGGCCGCTTTCGTCGTCATGAATGCGCAAGGCATGAACGCCAATATCATGTCGCTCGGCGGGATCGCGATTGCGGTCGGTGCGATGGTCGATGCGGCCATCGTCATGATCGAAAACCTCCACAAGCATATCGAGCGCGAACCGCTGACGCCCGAGAACCGCTGGCGCATTGTCGGCGATGCCGCGTCCGAGGTTGGGCCGTCGCTGTTCTTCTCGCTCTTGATCATCACCTTCAGCTTTGTGCCAATCTTCGCCCTGGAAGCGCAGGAGGGGCGGCTGTTTCACCCGCTCGCCTTCACCAAGACCTATGCGATGGCGGCGGCCGCTGGCCTGTCGGTGACGCTGGTGCCAGTGCTGATGGGCATTTTCATTCGCGGCAAGATCACGCCGGAACACAAGAATCCGGTCAACCGGATCCTGATCGCCGGCTACCGGCCCTTCATCAAACTCGTGCTGGGCCACCCTTGGGCGATGATCGGTCTGGCCGTGCTGGTGCTGGCCAGCTCCGCGGTGCCGTTGTCGCGCATGGGCAGCGAGTTCATGCCGGATCTGGACGAGGGCGACATTCTCTACATGCCCAGTGCCTACCCGGCTGCCTCGGCGGGCCGGATGGGCGAGCTGCTGCAGCAGACCAATCGCCTGATCATGACCGTGCCCGAAGTGTTGACCGTCTATGGCAAGGCCGGCCGCGCCGAGACCGCCACCGATCCGGCACCGATGTCGATGATCGAAACTACCATTCAGCTGCGACCGCGCGAGGAGTGGCGTCCGGGCATAACGATGGACGATATTCGCGCCGAACTGAATGCTCTGGTCGACATTCCCAGCCTGACCAATGCCTGGGTGATGCCGATCCGCGGCCGTATCGACATGCTGGCAACGGGAATCAAGACACCGGTCGGCATCAAGATCGCCGGGCCTGACCTGGCCGTCATCGCCGAGATCGGCCAACAGATCGAGGACATTATCGAAGGCGTTCCCGGCACCGCCTCGGTCTATGCCGAGCGAGTCACGGGCGGACGTTTTGTTGATATCGACCTCAATCGGCTGGAGGCCGCACGCTTCGGTCTCAACGTCGCCGATGTCCATGATGTCATCCGCACCGCGATCGGCGGCATGACGGTGACCGAAAGCGTCGAGGGCCAGGAACGCTACCCGGTCAATATTCGCTATCCGAGCGATTATCGCGGTTCGCCGGAACAGCTCAGATCGTTACCAGTGATCACGCCGACCGGGGCCCAAATCCCGCTCGGACGTATCGCCGACATTTCCATTGCCGCCGGACCCGGCGTCATCCGCAGCGAGAATGCGCGACCGAACGGCTGGATCTATGTCGATATCGCCGATGTCGATATCGGCACCTATGTCGCCGACGCCCAGCGCATCCTGGCCGACGAACTGGTACTGCCACCGGGGTATTCGATCAGCTGGTCCGGCCAGTATGAGTTCATGGAGCGCGCGAAGGCGAAGC
>NZ_CAXBKN010000015.1:0-41641 GCF_963976135.1 uncultured Maricaulis sp. | reverse complement strand
GTCGGCGCCGCGGCCAGCGGCAAACCCGTCGTCACAGCTTCTGATCGAAGGGGCCGACTTCAGGGTATTGCGCCATGATCGCTTCGATCTCGCGGAAGATCGCTACCACATCCTCGCCCGATTCCGGGCTTTCCACGACAACAACCAGATTTGGCGTGTTGGACGAGGCGCGCATCAGGCCCCAGGCTCCGCCCTCGAGTGTGAAGCGCACGCCATTGACCGTGTTCACATCCTGGATCGCCCGGCCGGCTATTTTCGCCCCGGCGGCGCTGCGCGCCTGGACATCGGCGACAATGCGCCCGACGACATCATATTTCACTTCGTCGGCACAGGCTGGCGACATGGTCGGCGAGCCATAGCTGATCGGCAGCGCCCGGCGCAGATCGGCCATACTGCTCTGCGGGTTGCGGTCCAGCATTTCCAGAATGGCGCGCGCCGCGACCAGGCCGTCATCATAGCCGCGGCCGATCGGGGGCTGCAGGAAAAAATGTCCGGACTTTTCGAACCCGGCCAGGGCGCCCAGCTCACGTGAACGGCGCTTGATGTAGGAATGCCCGGTCTTGAAATAATCGGTCTTGCAGCCGTGCTCCGCCAGCACCGGATCGATCGCGAACAGACCGGTCGATTTGACATCCACCACGAAGGTCGAATTGGGGTAGAGCGGTGCCAGATCGCGCGCCAGCATCAGGCCGATCTTGTCGGCGAAGATTTCCTCGCCCTCATTGTCAACGACACCGCAACGATCGCCATCGCCGTCGAAACCGAGACCGACATCGGCCTTGTGTTCGAGCACGGCATCGCGGATCGCGTGCAGCATTTTCATATCTTCAGGATTGGGGTTGTAGCGCGGAAAGCTGTGATCAAGCTCGCAATCGAGCTCAACAACCTCGACGCCCATTGCCCGCAGGGCTTGCGGCGCAAAAGCGCCGGCCGTGCCATTGCCGCAGGCCGCGACGACCTTGAGCGGGCGGGAGATCTTGACCCCGTCCGAGACGTCGGCGAGATAGCGTTCAGCGACGCCGGCCTGGCGGACATAGCCGCCGCCGGCACGTGATATCCCATGCCCGCCAAGCACGATTTCCTTGAGCCGTGACATCTCGTCTGGCCCAAAGGTCAAGGGCCGCTCCGCGCCCATTTTGACCCCGGTCCAGCCATTGGAATTATGGCTCGCCGTGACCATCGCGACGCAAGGCACATCAAGATCGAACTGCGCGAAATAAGCCGTCGGTGACAGCGCCAGCCCGATATCATGAACTTCGATCCCCGCATCCATCAGGCCGACTTCCAGTGCCTGTTTGACGCTCAGCGAATAGCTGCGGAAATCATGCCCGACCGCGATTTTCGGCGTGACGCCAAGTTCGTGGATCAGCGTACCGAGGCCGAGCCCCAGCGCCTGCACGCCATAGAGATTGAGATCGGGGGCGACATCGGAGCCCGGATGCCCGAACCACCAGCGCGCATCATACTCGCGAAACCCGGTCGGTTTGATCAAGGGTTCATTTTCAAAGGCCGATGTGTTCGGCTTCAGGCTCGCTTTGGGAATCTGGGTCATGCTGTACATCCATGTGTAACGTCGCAGCACCTAACTACTGCATGATGCTGTCCATGCAAGTTCGGACACTCGGATCGGGCATCTGAAGCCGTCGAATTTGCGCACGGCAGCCCGGCCGCCGCAAAGGGTTTCGCATCAACCCTCCGGGCGGCCCACACTGGTATAGGCGAAGCCGGCCGCGAGCATTTCGTCGGGGGAATAGATATTGCGGAGATCGACGATGACCGGCGTCCGCATCGCGGCTTTGATCCGTTCCAGATCAAGCGCGCGGAATTCATTCCATTCGGTGATGATCGCCAGCACATCAGCATTTTCAGCGCAAAAATAGGGCCCCGAGACGAATTCAACATTGGAGAGCAGTTTTTCCGCCTCAAGAGTCCCGGCCGGGTCGAAAGCCTTCACCCTTGCCCCAGCCTTTTGCAGTGCCGGGATGATTTCCAGGCTGGGCGCGTCGCGCATATCGTCGGTATTCGGCTTGAAGGTCAGCCCGAGAATGGCGATCGTCTTGCCAGCGACATCACCGCCGCAGGCATCAATGATCTTCTTTGCCATTGCGCGTTTGCGGGCATCATTGACGTCGACAACGGTTTCGATCAGGCGCAGCGGCGCGCCGGCCTCCTGGGCTGTCCGCGTCAGGGCGAGTGTATCCTTGGGAAAGCAGGAGCCGCCATAGCCCGGCCCCGCATGCAGGAATTTGCCGCCGATCCGGTTATCGAGGCCAACGCCGCGGGCGACTTCCTGGACATTGGCGCCAACGGCGTCGCACAGATCTGCCATTTCATTGATGAAAGTGATCTTCATCGCCAGGAATGCATTGGCGGCATATTTGATCAGTTCCGACGTACGCCGGGAGGTGAAGACGATCGGCGTCTCATTGAGGAAAAGCGGGCGATAGATGTCATGCATGACCGTACGGGCCCGCTCGTCATCGGTACCGACGACGACACGGTCGGGATGTTTGAAATCATCGATCGCCGCGCCTTCACGCAGGAATTCCGGATTGGAGACGACAGCAAAATCGGCGTCGGGCCGGGTTTCGCGCACGATACGCTCGACTTCATCGCCAGTTCCGACCGGGACGGTCGATTTGGTGACGATGACAGTATAGCCATTCATGACTTCGGCGATTTCGCGGGCGGCAGCGTAGACATAGCTGAGATCGGCAAAACCATCGCCGCGACGGCTCGGCGTGCCGACGGCGATGAAGACCGCATCGGCCTCGCGAACGGCTTCGGTGAGATCCTGGGTGAAGCTCAATCGCCCCTCGCGAACATTGCGCTGGACCAGAAGATCGAGGCCGGGCTCATAGATCGGAATGCCGCCGGACTGGAGGGTCTCGACCTTCTCGGCATTCTTGTCGACGCAAATGACCTCATGGCCAAAATCGGCAAAACAGGCACCGGAAACCAGGCCCACATATCCCGTACCGATCATCGCAACGCGCATGTCGACCTACTCCTGCTGTGAATGGGACCGGTATCGCTTGGGCGGCAAGCTGGTGCAAGGGTTGATTGCCGCTGGAAATGTCCCGGCATGGGCGGAATGTGGGTGCCTGGCTCGAAATATGCCTGCTCAGCCGGAATGGCAGACCCCGGCCTGCCGCCCGCAATCCGGCACGTCTAGCTGTCGCCGGCAGAGGTAGGTGCCGGTGTCGGAACGAGCCTGGCAATCGCGGTTTTCCCGAGGCGCAGAAGTGGCTGCTCGATCAGCCAGTGGGTCAGCCAGGCCAGCAGCAGCGTGCCCGCAATGGCGAGGCTGTAATAGACCGGGCTGGCAAACACGCTGCCGCCGAGCCATGGCGCCAGAAGGCGTGCCAACACATCAAGCACCAGGATATGCCCGAGATAACAGGCATAGGACCAGTCCCCGATCCGGGCGGCGAGGGCCGGCAAGCGCGGCCGCCAGGCCAGTGCCGCCCAGACAACTCCAATCGCAAAGGGCGCGAAGACTGGTACGCGGATCGCCGGATTCTCCAGTCCCTCAAGGCCATAGACCGCCGTCCAGCCAAGACCGAGCGCAGCGCCGGCAAGGGCAAGTAGCAGGGCGATGCGGCCCATCGCCAGCAGGCGATCGGAAAATTGCGCGATCAGGGCGCCGGCGAGGAAGAGCAGGTTGAACGGGCTGATCACCAGGCCGATCCAGGGGGCCCTGCCCTCCGCAAGACCGAGCAAGCCAGCCAGGGTCAATCCGGACCAGACCAGCACCGCCCAGGGACGAAAGCGCACCGGCAGGATGAGGAAGAGGGCGTAGACGAGGTAGAAATACAGCTCATGGGTCAGTGTCCAGCCCACCGGGAGAATGGGGGGATAACCGACCGGGAAGAGGGTCAGCGAGGCCAGCCAGTCCTTCTCGCGCAGCGCCGTACCGGGACCATCACCAAATACCAGCATGTAACCGGCGACCGCAATCGCGGTATAGACCCAGTAGAGCGGGAAAATCCGGTTCAGGCGCGCGAGAAAGAAGCGCGGCCGCAGGCCCGACAGACCGCCATAGATATGGTGGATGATGAAACCGGAAATCACGAAAAAGACGTCGACGCCGCTAAAGCCGAAATAGGCAAAACCGCCGAGAAGCTGGTCACCCAGCAGGCGTCCCTCGGTCTGATGGGTATGGCCGATGACGACGAGCAGGACAGCCAGCGCCCGCAGATATTGCAACTCGACGATCTGGCCCCGGTCCGGTTTCGCGGCTGCAAGCACTAGGCGGCCGCCCGTTCGATAGCCGAACGCACATCATCCACGACGCTGCGGATCAGCTTCATCTCACCCTCAGCCATCACACGGATCACCGGTTCGGTGCCGGAGGCGCGTACGAGCAGACGCCCGCTCGTGCCCATACGCCGTTCGGCCTCGGCGATGGCAGCGCGAACATTGTCGTCGGTGAGCAGGGCCTTGCCCTTGGTGACGCGAACATTTTCCAGCAATTGCGGCGCGGGTTTGAAAACCCGGAAGACCGAACTGGCCGGCTCGCCTGAATCCACCAATACCCGCAGCACCTGCAGCGCCGCGATCAGACCATCGCCCGTCGGGGCGAAATCAGGCATCACGATATGGCCCGACGCTTCACCGCCGAGATTGATGCCGGTTTCCTTCATGCGTTCGGAAACATAACGGTCACCGACCTGGGTGCGTTCGAGCGCAATCCCCTCGCCTTCGAGAAAACGTTCAAGACCGAGATTGGACATCACTGTCGCGACGATGGCCGGTTTGGCCAGCTCGCCGGTCTTGTGCCAGTGACGCGCCAGCATGGCGAGGATCTGGTCGCCATCAATGACCCGGCCCTTCTCGTCGCACAGGATGAGGCGGTCGCCATCACCATCGAGCGCGATACCGAGATCGGCGCGGTATTTGACGACTTCCTTGGCCAGCCGGCCCGGGGCGGTCGAACCGCAATCCTCATTGACGTTGAAGCCATTGGGCTCAACCCCGATCGGGATCACATCGGCGCCGAGTTCCCACAGCGCCGTCGGAGCCACCTTGTAGCCAGCGCCATTGGCGCAATCGATCACCAGGCGCAGGCTCGACAGGCTCTGATTACGCGGGAAGGTCGATTTGACGATTTCGACATAGCGCGCCTGGGCGTCATCGATCCGCTTGGCACGGCCGAGATCGGACGGCGCCGCCAATTCCTCGCTGAGGCTGCCATCCATCAGCGCCTCGATCTGCAATTCGGTTTCATCGTCGAGCTTCTTGCCCTCGGGCCCGAAAAGCTTGATGCCATTGTCATGATAGGGATTGTGTGACGCCGTGATCATCACGCCCAGATCCGCGCGCAATGACCGCGTCATCAGCGCGACCGCGGGGGTGGGCAGCGGGCCAAACTGGAAGACATCCATGCCCACCGAGGTGAAGCCGGCGACCAGGGCGGATTCGATCATATAGCCGGACAGGCGCGTATCCTTGCCGATCACCACGGAGTGCCGCCCGGTATGGCGGACAAAATGCCGCCCCGCCGCCATGCCGAGCCGCAGCGCGGTCTCGGCCGTCATCGGGAAGGAATTGGTGAGGCCGCGAATGCCATCCGTGCCGAAGTATTTCTTGCCCATTTGCGCTTCCAAATACTGGTTTGCGCCAAACATATAGGACAGCGACCCTTACGCGAAGTGAATGCGTAAGCTGGACGGCAGCAAAACGATCCGATAGGCGTGCCTTGACCAAGAACACGAGGGGAGTGCCTGTCATGAAACGAGTCCGCAAAGCCGTTCTGCCGGTTGCCGGCCTGGGAACACGCGTCCTGCCAGCCACCAAATCCATTCCCAAGGAAATGCTCCCGGTTTTCGATCGCCCCGCCATCCAGTATGTCGTCGATGAAGCCATCGCCGCCGGGATCGAGCACTTCGTCTTCGTCACCGGGCGCAATAAGGGCGCGATCGAGGATTATTTCGACCGCTCCTACGAACTTGAGGCAACCCTGCAGGACAAGGGCAAGACCGAGATTCTGGAAATCCTGAGCCGGACGCGCGCGGCGCCAGGCTCGATGAGCTTTGTCCGCCAGCAGGCACCGCTCGGCCTCGGTCACGCCATCTGGTGCGCCCGCGACATTATCGGCGATGAACCCTTCGCCATCCTGCTGCCCGACGTTCTGGTGCGGGCCGAGCCGAGCTGCCTGGCCCAGATGATCGCGGCCTATCAGGACACGGGCGGCAATATCATCGCGGTCGAACAGGTCGCGCCGGCCGATGTCGACAAATACGGTGTGATCGACCCGCTCGAGCGCCAGGGCAACCGTATCCGCATGCGCGGCATGGTCGAGAAGCCACCGGTCGACAAGGCACCATCAAATCTCGCGATCACCGGCCGCTACATCCTGCAAGGCAGCATCTTCAAATATCTCGAGGACCAGGCCGCCGGCGCCGGCGGTGAAATCCAGCTGACCGATGCGATGGCGCGCCTGATGCAGCACCAGGATTTCCATGCCGTCGAATATGCGGGGCAATCCTATGATTGCGGTGACAAGCTGGGTTATCTGCGCGCGACCATCTCGTTCGCATTGAATGATCCGGAACTGGGTGCCGCAGCACGCAAGGTCGCCGAGACAGCCCTGAAGAACGAAGGGGCTGGAAACTAGGCCTCGCGATTTCGCCAGTCGCGATACCAGTCGGCAAAACGGGCAAGCCCCTCATCCAGGCGGACCGTCTGCTCAAAGCCGTAATCGCGTTCCAGCTTGCTGGTATCGGCATAGGTGCGGGTGACATCGCCGGCCTGCATGGGCAACATGATTTTCTCGGCCGCCATGCCGAGCGCGCCCTCGAGGCTCGAGATCATGTCCATTAGTTTCACCGGCGAAGAGCCGCCGATATTGTAAACCTCGTGATGCCCGCGCGGTGGACTATCGTCGAGAATACGCAGGAGCGGCGCGATGATGTCGTCGATATAGGTGAAATCCCGCTCCATCTCGCCGCCGTTGAAGACCTTGATCGGCCGCCCCTCGAACATCGCGTCTGAGAAGAGCCAATAAGCCATGTCCGGCCGGCCCCAGGGACCGTAAACGGTGAAGAAGCGCAGCCCCGTCGCCGCCGTTCCGTAGAGGCTGGCATAGGCCGAGCTCATCAATTCATCGGCCAGCTTGGTGGCGGCGTAAAGTGAGGCCGGTCGCATGGTGACATCGTCCTCACGAAACGGGACGCTGGAACGTTCGCCATAAACCGAGCTCGAGGAGGCATAGACCAGGTGTTTCAGATCATCGCCGAGATGGCGGGCGGCCTCCAGCACGGACAAATGCCCGTGCAGGTTTGAATTGGCATAAGCGAAGGGCTGGTCGATCGAATAGCGCACACCAGCCTGGGCGCCGAGGTGCAGAATCCGGTCCGGGCGGACGCGTTCAACGAGGGCCAGAACCGCCTCATGATCCGCCAATTCCAGCTTCTCAAAGCTGAACCCGGGCCGCGCCTGCAAATGCGCCAGGCGCGCCTGTTTCAGTGCCGGGTCATAATAGGCGTTCAGATTGTCGATACCGACGACATCCACGCCCTGATCGAGCAGGGCATTGACCGCATGGAAGCCCACAAATCCTGCAGCGCCCGTCACTAGAGTCGTCATTCAAAATCCTCACGCCCATTCTCAAGCCGTCGCTGACCGGTCACGTCGTCAGCGAGCCTCGGATTCCAACAGTTTGGCCAGGTATTTGCCGTAATCAGAATTTGCGAACCGTTCAGCTGACTGGCGCAGCTCCGCGCGGTCAATCCAGCCATTTCGGTAGCCGATTTCCTCGAGGCAGGCGATTTGCAGCCCCTGGCGCCGTTCCAGCGAGCGCACATATTCCGACGCCTCCAGCAAGGCCTGTGGCGTGCCGGTGTCGAGCCAGGCTACGCCGCGCCCCAGTTTTTGCACGCGCAGATCCCCGCGCTCCATATAGGCGCGATTGACATCGGTGATCTCGAGCTCGCCGCGCGCCGACGGCCGTATCGAGCGTGCGATCTCGACGACGTCATTATCGTAGACATACAGCCCAGTGACAGCGAGGTTGGAGCGGGGCTCCTCCGGCTTTTCGTCAATCGCGATCGGCTTGCCGTCAGCATCCAGCACGACGACGCCATAGCGTTGTGGCTTGTTGACATGATAGGTGAAAATCGTTGCTCCCGAGGTCGGGCTCGCCGCCCCGCGAACGATTTCGTCAAACCCGTGACCGTAAAACATATTGTCACCGAGGATCAGGGTGACCGGTCCGTCGCCAATGAAGTCCTCGTCGAGCAGGAAAGCCTGCGCCAGCCCCTGCGGGCTGGGCTGTGCAACATAGCTCAGCCGTACCCCGAAACGCGAGCCATCGCCCAGCAATTGGCGGAAGCGCTCCTGGTCATCCGGCGTCGTGATGATGAGAATGTCCCGAATTCCGGCCAGCATCAAAACCGACAGCGGATAATAGATCATCGGCTTGTCGTAGACGGGCAGTAATTGTTTGGACGTGCAAAGCGTCAACGGCCACAGCCGGGTCCCGCTGCCTCCTGCAAGCACAATTCCTTTCACGTTACACCCCAGTCAGTTACAGCTCTCACCCCATATGGGCTGATACACGCATACAAGACCTCACACGGTCTGGAAACCGCGTGACGCCGGTTCCTGCCCGGCCAGACTTGAGTTGCCCGGCAAACCTGCGCATATCCCCTGTTGATACGGAGCGCCGACATGCAGATTGAACGCCTCGCCATTCCCGGAGTGATTCAAATCACCCCGCCGCGCCATGGCGACCACCGGGGTTATTTTTCCGTCACCTATAACCGGGACGATCTGGCGAGCCTGGGTATCGACGCGGACTTTTCACAGGACAACCAATCCTGGTCGGCCGCAGCCGGCACGGTGCGCGGCCTGCACTTCCAGAACCCGCCCGCCGAACAGGCCAAGCTGGTCCGCGTTGTCCAGGGCCGGGTGCTTGACGTGGTCGTCGATGCCCGCCGCGGATCGCCGGCATTTGGGCAATATATCAAGTCGGAATTGTCTGCCGAAAACGGGGCACAGATTTTCGTGCCACGCGGTTGCCTGCATGGCTTTGTCACGCTGGATGCCGATAGCGTCGTGCAGTACAAGGTCGATAATGACTATGCCCCCGGGCTGGATGCGAGTCTGCGCTGGGACGATCCTGAACTGGGCATCGACTGGGGAATCGACCGCAGCACAGCGACGCTTTCAGAAAAGGATGCGAACGGGATATCCTGGGCCGAGTTCGACACGCCTTTCCGGTTCGGCGAATAGGGCGGGAAGGAGTATGGCGTGAAACTACTCATTACCGGCGGCAGCGGTTTTATCGGCTCCACACTGGTTCTCACAGCGCTCGGCCGTGGCCACGAAGTCGTCAATCTCGATGCCCTGACCTATGCGGCCAATCCTGCCAGTCTGGACGCCGTCCGAAATGACTCCGCCTATCAGTTCGAACACGCCGATATTCGCGACAGCGCGGCGCTGGCACGGGTCTTTGCACAACACCAGCCGGATGCGGTGATGCATCTGGCTGCGGAATCGCATGTCGATCGCTCGATCGATGGTCCGCAGGTTTTCGTCGACACCAATGTCGGTGGCACCGCGCAATTGCTGCAGGCCAGCACCGAATACTACCGGCGGCTGGCAGCGGACCGCGCGGCGGCCTTCCGCTTCCATCACATCTCGACTGATGAGGTTTATGGCTCGCTCGGAGCGACGGGCCGGTTCAGCGAGGAAAGCCCTTATCGGCCCAACTCGCCCTATGCGGCCAGCAAGGCCTCGGCCGACATGATGGTGCGCGCCTGGCATTCGACCTATGCGCTGCCCACCATCATCTCGAATTGCTCGAATAATTACGGGCCGCGGCAATTTCCTGAAAAGCTGATCCCGGTTGTGATCCTGTCCGCGCTCAAGGGCGCGCCGATACCGGTCTATGGACGCGGCGCGAATGTCCGCGACTGGCTGCATGTCGAGGACCATGCCGATGCCCTGCTGGCCATTCTCGAACGGGGCCGGATTGGCGAGACCTATAATGTCGGCGGCGATGCCGAATGCAGCAATCTCGAACTGGTCAGGCTATTGTGTACGGAACTCGACCGGCAGCACCCCCGCACCGGCGCGTCCAGTGACCAGATCACCTTCGTGACCGATCGCCCGGGGCATGATTTCCGATATGCAATCGACGCCGCAAAACTGCAGGGCGAGCTGGGCTGGTCGCCTCGCTTCACCCTTGCCGAGGGCCTGGCACAGACCGTCGGCTGGTATCTCGATCATGCGGACTGGTGCCGCGCTGCCCTCACCCGGCTCGGCGGCGATGACCGGCTGGAGCGGCTCGGCCTCGGCGCGAAGGGATGACCGCGGAGATTATCATCCTCGGACGCCTCGGCCAGGTCGCCGCAGCGACATCATCCGCTGCGGCCGCAAGCGGGCATGCGGTCAGGCATCTGGCGCGCCCCGAAATCGACCTGGCGGAGCCCGGTGACATCGCGCGCGTCCTCGACCCCATCTTGCTGGCTGCGCCGGCGGGCAGCGTTCTGGTCAATGCGGCGGCCTATACCGATGTCAATCGCGCGGAATCCGAACCCGAGCTCGCGCACAGGATCAATGCCCGTACGCCGGCCATGCTCGCCGCGCGATGCGCGCAGGCCGATATCCCGCTGATCCACCTGTCGACAGACTATGTGTATGACGGGAAGAAGGAGGCGCCCTATCTCGAGACGGATCCCGGCCATCCGCTCTCGGTCTATGGCCGCAGCAAGCTGGAAGGCGACGAAGCGATCCGGCTTAGCGGCGCACGGCATGTGATCCTGCGGACTTCTGCAGTCTTCTCGGGCGGCGGCCAGAATTTCCTGCGCACCATGCTCAGACTCGGAACCCGACAGGATCGGGTCCGGGTTGTGCATGATCAGCGCACCTGCCCGACCTCAGCGGCGGATATTGCGGCAGCCATTATCGCGATTGCGGAGCAGATGGCTGATGCCCGGGACGTGAGTGGGCTCTTCCACTTCTGCGGCGACACATCGAGAAGCTGGGCCGAGTTCGCCGCCGATATCTTTGACGCGGCGACGGCCTTTGGCGAAACCGCGGTCAAGGTCGAGCAAATCGGCTCGGATGAGTTTCCAGGCCCCGCCCGCCGGCCCGTCTATTCAGTGATGAATTGCGATGCGATCTCGCGCGCCTTCGGGATATCACAGCCTGATTATCGGCGTGCCCTGAACCAAGGCGTCGCGCACGCACTCGCTGCACCCCGGCCGCCAGACGCAACCAAAACTTGCTAAATCCGCGTATTTGCGAGAATATGTTCGTCAGTTGTAGTGTGTGCGTGGGGCGTAGGGGATTATGGATATCGTGTACCGGCTGGTCACTTGGGGGCTATTGTGCCTGTTCGCCGGATTTCTCGCCTATGGCGCAGCAATGACAAGCTACACCCTGTTCCGCTTCTACCGCGACGAGTTTGCCAAGCGCGGCAATGCCCGAACCTCGAAAGCCCAGAGTTAGCGCCGCGAAAAAACCCAGAGTTCGCGCAGCGTCACCCTGGACGGCCGATCCCGCCCCCTGCCCGTGAGCCCTGAACGGCCAGAATGGCGCGGCAGGGAGCGGATGAACCCGCTCCCCGTCACGATCCATCATGCCGTCGGGATCAAGCCCAGCCTTCGATCGAATCGAGCAGCTGGACATCGTCGGCCTGAGCGTCGAAGGGCAGCGCGTCGTGGTCCGCCACGGGCATGGCGTCCGGCCCGGCCGTGGAGGCCTGGCTGATGACGGAGACCGATGCGCCCTGGTCATCATTGAGAACCAGCATGCCATTATCGCCCCAGCTCACATCCGGCAGACGGAAATCAACCAGATCGGCAAAGACTCCGCCCTCCTGCGGTGCTTCAACCGTCAGATCGACATTGTTCGCGTCGGTGATCAACACGCCAAAACCGCCGGCCTGGCCATCAATCAGCTGAACCTGTGCCAGCTCCTCGGGGCTGAGATCCGGCATGACATCATGATGCCCGCCGGCTTTCTCTGCCGGATGAAGCGCATCCATGACGGGAATATCCGATCCCTTGTCGGCGTGCCCGGACAGGCCGACAACGGCCATCGGCGTTCCCGCATCCGCAGGATCAAGCGGTCGCATCACCGCGCCCGGCAAGGCTCCGGCCTCGACGAAGAGCGGCAGGCTGTCCATGCCCCAACCCGCATTCGGGACGAAGCCGCGGAAATTGCCGTCAGCCCCGGCGCCGGCCTGCAACAGGCCGGCCCAGTTCACACCGCTCAATCCATCATGGACCAGATCGACATCGTCGAGCTTGTCGAGCGGGATGAGCAGCGCTGACGGTGTCGCGGTGCCATACTCAATCGTCTCAATGCTGATCAGCTCCGTCACCCCATCCGGCGAGCCGACGCGCAGATCAGTGACAACGGTGTTTCCGGAGCCATTTGTCGTGATCGAATACTGGCTCTGCAGCCCGGAGAAGAACACCGTATCAATACCGCTGCCACCGTCATAAACGTCCGTTCCGCCGCTGGCATAGAAGCGGTCAGCGCCGGCATTGCCGGTGAGGATATTGTCGGCATCATTGCCGATCAGGGTGTCATTTCCGGTGCCGCCAATTGCATTCTCGATCACCGTTCCGCGTGCAATGCCGACATTGCCCCGTCCGCCCTGCAGGCTCGAATAGGACTCGGCGCGCAAATCGAGCGTCTGATTGGCTGCGGAACCCGAATAATCCATCGTGTCCGTGCCGCCGGTATCGACGATGGTGTAGGTCGTGACCGTGGTGAAGGATGTGGCCTCGTAAATCGCGTTTCCGGCCGTCGAATTGAAGCCGTAAACCGTATCGCCGCCGCGAATATTCGCCGCCAGCCCATACATGTTCTGGATCGCGAGCACATCGGCCATTTGTGGCGAGACCACAAAGGCGTAGGAGGCGTCGACAAAGGTGTTTTCAGACTGGCTGAAATACGACATCACCGTCGCTTGCCAGGAATCGTTGAGATAAGCGGCATCAACGGCATAGTCGGCGGATCCATTATAGGGTCCGGCATGGCCAAGTCCGAGCGCATGCCCGATTTCATGGACATAAGTCTGGAAGGCATAGCCGTTGATATTGGTGCCATAGGTGTCGATCCATTCGGTGGAGACATTCACTTCGGCAGACTGGATGATGCCGCCGGACGTCACGACCGAAGCGAACGCGCCTTCCTCATCATCGTCGAACACCATCTGGCCGCCGATCCCGACTTCGGAGAAGGTGATCCCGGTCAGGTCCGACCAGAGCGTCAGCGCCGCGCGGGCCAGGGTCTGCCCATCGGCGGTCAGGCCGCCAAGCGTCACCGTGATGGTGCCACCATCGGTCGCGCTCCACTGGCGCGGCTGGCTGCCATTTCCGACCCAATATCCGGAACGCAGGAATTCCGCGATCTGGTCATTGCTGAATTCCTCAAGCGGCGGGGCCGTCTCCAGTCCGACCGTATAACTCCCGGCAACAGTGTCATCCCAGGCAGCCGCCTCCACGTAATACGTGCCCGTCGTGGCCACCGTGTAAGTCAGAAGTGAATTGAGGCCCGGGCCACCATCATCATTTTCGGCGACCAGGTCACCGGCCGCGTCATAGAGACGGACGAGCGGATCGCTCAGCGGGCTGGCACCAGTGCCGTTCAGCGAAATCGCATAGCGTTGCCCCGCCACGAGCTCGACGGCGATCCAGTCCCGGTCGCCGACCACTTCCAGCTCATTGGAGAATGTGCCGCCCAGCGCCAGGGTGGCAGGCGTGGTCACATCCGCCGGCAGGTCGTTGGTTTCGGCGAGATCGGTGACCGTGACCGCGACGGCCAGATCAGTTGTATGGGTGCCGTCCGAAGCCGTGACCACGAAATCATAGACGTTGTCACCGCCAGCATCCGCAGGGGCTTCAAAATCAGGAGCGGTCAGGAAAGTGACGTTTCCACCATCGGGATGGATGGTGAACAGGGCCGCGTCCGCACCGGAGATGGAATAGGTTACGGTTGAAGTCGCATCGGCGTCCGACGCATTCGCGATATAGGCGGATGTCTGGTTTTCCGCGACCTGATTGGTCCCGGACGAGGTGAAGACGGGAGCATTATCATTGAGGTCCTCGACCGTGATCATGACCACTTGATCGGTATTATTGACCCCATCCGAGGCGCGCACCACGATTTCATACTGGTTGTCGGCGCCGCCATCCTCAGGGTTTTCGTGGTCAGGGGCGTTCACGAAGGTCACCACACCCGAGCTCGAATCGATCGCGAACAGGGAGACATCATTCCCCCCGACGAGCGAATAGGTGATCGTATCGAGATCGGAATCGGTCGCGCTGGCGGTATAGGCTGCCGTGCTGTTTTCCGGCACGGATGCATTATCCGAAGACGTGAAGACCGGGGCGTTTTCACTGGTGTCCGTGACAGTGATTGCCACAGCCTGGTCGACAGAATTGACCCCATCCGAAGCGGTGACCGTAATGTCATAGACATTATTGCCGCCCGCATCAGCGGGCGCTTCGAAGTCAGGCGCAACCTTGAAGGTCACCACGCCCGTCGAGCTGTCGATATTGAACAAGGCGGCATCGGCGCCCGATATCGTGTAGGCGATCGTATCCGCCGCATCGGCATCGCTCGCATCGGCGTCATAGGCCGTCAGCGTGCCTTCGGGCACAGACGCGGTCGCGCCCGAGCTGAATACGGGCGCATTATCATTGAGATTCGTGACCGTTATGGCGACCGCCTGGTCGACATTATTGGTGCCGTCGGAAGCCCGCACCACAATGTCATAGACATTATTGCCGCCGGCATCGCCGGGCGCTTCAAAATCCGGGGCGGTCTTGAAGGTCACCTCACCGGTTGTCGCATTGATATTGAACAGGGCGGCATCGGCGCCGCCAGCCAGCGAATAGGTCGGGTTGGTCAGATCGGGATCACTCGCGGCTGCGGTATAGGCCGCCGTCTGGTTTTCCTGGACGCTCGCCGTGCTGCCGGATGTGAAGACCGGTGCTTCATTGACGTTGGTGACGCTGATCGACACAGGCTGACTGGTGGAATTCACACCATCGGACGCCGTCACCACAACATCAAAGGACTGGCCGCCAGGGCTTTCATAGTCAGGCGGCCGGACGAAGGTCACCACACCGGTTGCTGCATCAATCTTGAAGTCGGCCGCATCGGTCCCGGACAGCGAATAGGTGAGCGTCGAATTGGCATCGGCATCGGTCGCAATGGCGGTGAAGGCGGATGACTGGTTCTCCGCCACCGTGAAGCTGGAAGCGGAGGTGAAAACCGGCGCATTGTCGTTCTGGTCGGTGACGGTGATGGCGACAGCCTGATCCGTGCTATTCGTGCCGTCCGAAGCGGTGACGATGATATCATAGACATTATCGCCGCCGGCATCGGCTGGATTTTCGTGATCAGGCGCGGTTTTGAATGTAACCGCGCCGGTTGCGGCATCGATCGAGAAAAGCGCAGCATCCGTTCCCGACAGCGAATAGGTCAGCGCCGTGCCTTCATCATCAGCGGCCGCGGCCGTATAGGCGGCGGTCTGGTTTTCCGCCACGCTGGCGGTGGCCCCCGATGAAAACACCGGTGCCTCATCGACATTATCGACGGTGATCGTCACGGTCTGATCGGTCGTATTGACGCCATCCGATGCGCGGATCGTCACTTCATAGGCATTGTCGGTATTGGCGTCGTCCGGATTTTCAAAATCGGGCGTCCCGACAAAGCTGACGGCACCGGTCGAGGCATTGATCGAAAAATCTGCCGCGTCTGCACCGCCAATAATCGAATAGCTGAGCGTATTGCCATCGGCGTCCGTCGCCGTGGCCGTGTAAACCGTCCCCGTCGAGTTCTCGTCAACCGAAGCCGATGCAGATGAGGTGAAAACCGGCGGATTTGTATTCGGTGTCGGGGTCGGTGCTGGCGATGAGGACGAGCCCCCGCCGCCGCCGCCGGCTGCCAGCCCGCCACCGATGACGAGCGCGCCCAGGGCACCCAGCGCGGCACCGCCACCACCCGCTGCCGGCAGAGCGGCTTCCAGGGCCGCATCGACCGAACCCGCAGACAGATAGACAATTCCGTCCTGAACCACCACATCGGAGGCGGCTATAATGATGGTCTGCCCATCCGCCATCACGATCTGGACCGAGCCATCGGCCTGGACGTGGATGCTGGAAACATTGGCGATATCCGAGGCAGCCTGGAAGCCCTCCGGCGCGCCGGCAGCGTTCTGGGCATTGGCGCCGCCCGCCATCAGGACCGCGCCGGCCGTCGCCAGTGCCGCAGCCGCGATCTGATTGCGCGCGCGCGCTGTATCCGGCTTCGTCTCGCGACGTGTGAGACCATCCGCAGGCCCCTGGCCGGAATCGGTGTGGGTCCAGTTTTGATCGGTCATGACATTCTCCCCCGGGTAGCTGGCAATGCTGCCATTGTGCAGGCCATTTGCGCCACGATACCCTGGCATGGCGGCGGTGCCTGCTGTGATTGCACTACTAAATTTTCACGCCAAGTCTCGGCGAACCATCATGTCCGCGATCACGTGAATTGAAGGCTAAACTCTGGAGGCGTGCGGCGTCCAGAGAAAGCTTCCGTGCCGGGACCGAAAAGCGGTCGGCTGACTTGATGAAGGCATGAATTGCGGCGGGCCAATCCGGCCCGCACCTCAGTCGGCATATCGGGGCATGCGCGCGGTCAATCGCATCAGGTCCAGCTTTTGCCGCAACAGGGAAAAGCGCGTTGCGACGACGTCCAGCGCGGCCTCTTCATAGTCCAGGCGGGCATCGATCAGGACCGGCAAGGTACCAAGCCCCAATTCGAACTCCCCGGAGATAGCCTCAAAATAGTCCAGCTGGCTTTCCGCCACGGCCTCACGGCGCATCAACTGGGCTTCCAGGGAGAGGGTGCGGCGGAAGGCGACCTCTGCCTCTTCGCCGAGATTGCGTTGCAAGGTGCGAAGCCCGCTCTCCTCCTGGGAGAGCCGCGCCCGGGCGCGATCATTTCGCGCCCCCAGCGCAGACCCGGTATAGAGGGGAACCGAGACATCGACCCCGACCCGGTCGCGCGTATCCCAGTCCTCGCTGGTGTCGTCATAGACATAGGACACAATCCCCACCATCTCGACCACGGGCAGGCGGGAGCGCGCCTGCCGGTCGCGCTGCGCTTCAAGTGAGCGGATCGTGCTGCGCTGGGCCCCGATCCGGGGATGCGCCGCCAGGGCGGCTGCAACCACATCATCAACATTGCCGAGCCCCGCCAATTGGGCATCGAGTGCCGCGCGCGCCGCGTCCGGGGCACAGGGCTCGGCCGACTGGCCCGAATATTCGCGAATGCGGGTCGCCGCACGATCGACCGTAAACCGAAGCTCGAGCGCCTCGGCCTCGGCCGAAGCGAGTTGCGCGACAATCTGGGCATTGTCGGCCCGGGTGGCGCCACCGCGTCGCAGCAGGGCCTCGATGGCCTCGTGCTGCCGCACAAAGTAAGCCCGCCTTTGCGCGATCACGCCGATCATGGCTTCAGCTTCTAGCCGGGTGAGATAGGCGTCCGCGAAGGCGTAGGCCGCCTGGTTCTGCTGTTCGAGGGTATCGAATTCGCGCTGATCAACCCCGCCCTGGGCCGCTTCGCGGGCCAGGCGGCTATCGCCGAAATCGAACACGCGCTGCGACACGCGGACGCCAAGCTGATTGTCGATCTGACTACCCGTCAGACCACTATCACCAACCCCGGAGCGCCCGAAGGTGGAAACCTGCGGCCGCATCAGGGACCGGGCCTCGCGCAAATCGGCGCGCGCCTCGGCTTCGCGGGCCCGGGCACCATCGACTTCCGGCGCACGCGCCGCCGCCAGGGCCAGCCCGTCGGTGAAGCCCAGACATCGGACCGGTGCCTCCTGCCCATATGCCGGCCCCGCCAGGACAAGCGCGCACAGGGCCGAGCCGGCCAGGGAAATCCGTTTGAATGCTGTCATCGCACCATCCTCATCCCGACCGCGCGCCGCGGAAGAGCGATTCACCGATCGGCTCGAAGAGATAGTCGAGCGTCGTGCGGCTTCGTCCTGAAAAAATGAACACTTCGACTGGCATGCCCGGGATGATCTCACGATCTCCCAGTTTTGCCAGTTCCGAGGCCGGCACGGTCACGCGGACCTCGTAATAGGACACGCCGCTGGCCTCATCGGTTTTGAGATCGGCGCTGACGCTGACGACCGTGCCGTCGAGCTGCGGTGTCATCCAGCTTTTGAAAGCGCTCATCCGCGTGCGCACCGCCTGCCCTGCATAGACCGCTGCGCGTTGCGCCGGACGGATGCGCACCGAAGCCGTCACTTCGCCAACCTCCGGCACGATTTCGAGGATCGCTTCACCCGGCCGCACGACACCGCCGCGCGTGGAGAAACGCAGATTGAGAATTTCACCCGAGACCGGCGCCGTGATCACCGACCGGTTGAGGATATCCTGCGCCGAATTGAGCCTTTCCTCGGCCTGCTGCAGCTGGGTGCGCACCTCGAGCTGTTCGGTCGAGACCTGGCGGGCGAAAGTGGCCTCGGCCTGCGCGATCTGACCCTCGAGATCCTGTTCGAGATTGGCCGCCGCCTGGGCTTCAGTGCGCAACCGGCTGATCTCGGCCTCCAGCGAGGCGACATCGCGTTCCATCGCCCGCAATTCATCCAGACGGGCCATCTGGCGCTCGACCCGGTTGCGCAGCAATTCCAGTTGCGCCTGCGCCGCCTCCAGCACGCGCTGGGTCAGGGCGACCTGCCGGGCCTGGAGCGTGCGCGAAGACTGGGCGCCATCCCGGCGTGCCGTGAGGACGGCGATATCGGCATCGAAGGCCTGGCGTTGCTGACGGAAAAGATCAAGCTGGCGTTCGAGAACTTCGGCTCGTTCGGTATCGCCCAGCGACATCGCATCAAGCGCCGAGAAGTCGGGCGTTTCCAGACCATCGCGCAAGGCAACAAGGCGTTGCAGGGAGCCGGTCAGGGAGGCGATATCCTGCATGATTTCATCACGCACTGACAGCGAGGCCGTTTCCTGGAGCGACAATAATTGCTGTCCGGCCTCGACCCGGTCGCCATCGCGCACCAGGAGTTCGTGAATAATGCCGCCCTCCAGATGCTGGACAACCTGGCGGCTATTCTCGACCACAATCTGGCCGGACGCCGGCACGCCCTCTGCCAGCGGCACCAGGCCGGCCCAGGCAAGAAATCCGCCAAGACCCAGCAGGCAGATCAGGGCCGCATTGCGGATAAAGGGATCCGTCATCGGACTGGCCATGGCGGCGGTCATCCAACGGCTCCCTGGCTGCCGGGAATGGTTGCCCCCGGCCCGGTCGCCAGCTTGAGATATTGTTCAGCGGTCGCCGCCAGGATGGAGCCATTGCGCAGCAACATGACTGTATTGGCACGCTCGATCAGACGCCGGTCATGGCTGGAGGCCAGCACGATGGCGCCGCGGGCGGCGGCCTCGACCAGGGCCTTGATCAAGAGCGGCGCCGCTGCAGCGTCCAGATTGGCGGTGGGCTCGTCGAGCAATAGCAGGACCGGGTCGCCGAACAGTGCACGTGCCAATCCGATCATCTGTCGCTGGCCGGCCGACAAATGCGCCCCGCCCGGGCCGACCCTGGTGTCATAGCCATCCGGCAAGGCCACAATCATTTCATGGGCCCCTGCCGTCTTTGCCGCCTGGATGACAGCATCCGGCCCGGCTGCGGCCAGGCGGTCGATATTCTCGGCAATCGTCGCGGGCAGAAGTTCAACATCCTGCGGCACATAGCCGACATAACGTCCCCGGTCGGCGCTCACCCATTCGTGCAATGTCCGCCCACCAAGCCTGGCCGCGCCGGAGCCTGGCAGCCAGGCGCCCGACAGGGTCTGAAGCAAGGTCGTCTTGCCTGCGCCATTGGCACCGGCAAGGGCGATGATCTGGCCGCCCTTTGCCGTATAGCTGAAGGGATGAATCAGGGGTTCCTTTGCGCCCGGCACCACCACGGAAAAGCGTTCGAGGGCCAGTTCGGATGCCGGACGTGGCAGCGGCGTAAACCGCGCGTCTTCATCGATCTCGTCCAGCCGGTCCTGCAATTGCGTCCAGGCACGCCAGGCCAGGACATTGCTGCGCCAGCCGCCAACGATCTGGTCAATCGGGCCCAGGGCCCGCGCCAGGATGATGGAAGAAGCCACGATCGAACCGGGCGAAATATCCTGGGTCAGTGCCAGGGCAGCCCCCGCGCCGAGGATGAAAATCTGCAAGACCTGCCGCGCCGCCCGCGAGATCGCCGTGAACTTGCCGTCCGCCTTGGCGGCCTGCAGAGAGAAATCCTGACCGGCACGCTTGGCCGCTTTCCATTTGCCGAACGCAGCCTGCACAAGCCCCATTGCAACCATGGCCGAGCGCTGTCGTTCCAGACCGGCGGCCATTTCATTGGCACCGCTCAGCGCCGTCTGGGAATATTTGCTCGCATCCCGCGTCGTCATCTCGGCAGCGACGGCGACGCCGAAGACGATCGCAGCGCCGATCAGGCCCAAACCGCCGAGCAGCGGATGGACCATGAAGAGCGCGGCCAGAAAGATCGGCGCGAATGGCAGATCCGCAAAGGGCAGGATTGTGCCAGCCTGCAAGGCCCCCTGGATACGGCCCGCCAGGGCCAGATCCTGGGACAGCGCCGGTGCGCCGCCGGTGCCAGCCTCGAATTTCGCGAAAATCTTGGGGACGAGGAAATTCTCGAACTCGATCCCGGCCAGAGCGCAAATCCGCCGCCGCGCCGCTTCCGACGCGCCATAGACGCCGAGCAGCATCACGGCGAGCGCCGTCAGCCAGATCAATGTGTCAGTCGAGCCGGAGCCAAGCACCCGGTCATAGACCTGCAGCATATAGAGCGGGGAGACCAGCAAGAGCAGATTGGACGCCAGGCTGAATCCGGCCAGCGCGACAGCATAGGGCTTCAGCCGGGTCCTCACCTGGAGCGATAGCGGCTGCCTCATGCCTTCTCCTACAATACTCAACCAACGCCTTCCTGCGCGCCCCTGATTATGCGGGGGGATGCAGCAGGAATACAGCGCCTCAAGGGGTCATTTGCGGCAATGATACCGCAAGCGGACAGCAAAGGGCCAGACTCGCAAGCGCCCGGGCCCGAAACCGGCAGCTATTTCAGCCCTGCGCGAAGCAGATCATGCAGGTGCAGTATGCCTTGAGGCCGGTTGTCCGCATCAACGATAAAGAGTTGCATGATTTTCGCCGCCCCGGCCGTCATCTCGCGCAGCGCATCGGCTGCAAGCATGCCCGGTGCGCCCGTTTTCGGATTGGGGGTCATCACGGATTGCGCTGTCTTTTCAATCAGGTCAGCACCCATATGCCGCCGCAGATCGCCATCAGTGATTATTCCGACCAGGCAGCCTGACTCGTCGAGAATACCGGCACATCCGAAGCTCTTCACCGTCATTTCAATCAGCACGTCGCTCACCAGCGCCGTTCGCGTGATCAAGGGCATGGCCTCGCCGGCATGCATGATATCGGCAGCCGTTGCCAGCGCGGCTCCCAATGCGCCGCCGGGATGAAATGTCTTGAAATCCGCGGCCGTGAAGCCGCGTTGTTCCAGCAGGGCAACCGCCAACGCATCACCCAGCGCCATCATCAATGTGGTCGAAGTCGTCGGTGCCCGGGTCTCGCCGCATGCTTCCGGCGCATCCGGAATAATCAGCTTGTAGTCAGCCGCCCGCGCCAGCGTGCTCTCGGCCTGGCTTGTCATGCCGATCAGCGGAACGGAGAAACGGCGGCAATAGGCGATCAGATCGCCCAGCTCCCGGGTTTCACCCGATTTCGACAGCGCCAGCACGGCATCGTCGGGAGTGATCATTCCGAGATCGCCATGGCTGGCCTCGGTCGGATGGACGTAATAGGCCAGCGTGCCAGTCGAGGCGAGGGTCGCCGCAATCTTGCGCGCGACGTGGCCCGACTTGCCGACACCGGAACAGATCAGGCGTCCGCCAATCTTTCCCAGCCGTTCAATCGTCGCCGAAAAGGCGCCGTTCACGGACAGGATGAGCGCATCGAGACCATCTCGTTCAAGCGCTATGACGCGTCGTGCCGAAGCGACGGGGTCGAAATCAGTCATGCCGGATTCCCGAATGGCGAAGGGATATTCCCCGCCTCCATAACAGAACCGCGCACGTCCCGGAAAGGGACGTGCGCGGCAGGTTGGGCGAAAGCAGGTCCGGAACTCCGCAGGGGGGTGCGGGACCGAACCCCTTATCGCCACCGGGCTGGGCATACACGCGTCAGGTGAGCCGCGACTCTTGCCCAACCCTCTACTCTGACGAGAGTCAGAATAACACAACTCGCCTGTCAAGTGTATCGAAATCATCCACCGCAGGCCGCGACAGCGGCGAATCCTTGCCCGCGAGTTGCAGCCGGGCTATCGCTTTGCGATCACGACACCCAAGGAGATTCCGCGATGCCGCAACTCGCCCTAATCCGCCACGGCCAGAGCGAGTGGAACCGGCAAAACCGGTTCACCGGATGGGTCGATGTCGATCTCACCGATGAGGGCGTCGACCAGGCCCGCCGTGCGGGCGAGCTGCTAACCCAGGCCGGTTTCAAGCCGGATCGCGCATTCACCTCGGTCCTGACACGAGCCATCCGGACCATGAATTTCAGCCTTGAAGGCTTGGGCCGGATCTGGATCCCGGTCGAGAAATCCTGGCGGCTCAATGAACGCCACTACGGCGCACTGGCCGGGCTCGACAAGGATGAAACCCGAGCCAAGCATGGCGACGCCCAGGTCAAGATCTGGCGCCGTTCCTTTGATACGCCGCCGCCGCCCTTGTCGGAAGATGACCCGCAGCATCCCGCGAAGGATGAGCGCTACAAACACGTGCCGGCCGCCCTGCTCCCGAATTCGGAATCGCTCAAGATGACGCTCGAGCGCGTCGAACCTGTCTGGGAAGGTATGATCGCGCCGCGTCTGGCCGCCGGGGAAAATGTCATCATTGCCGCGCATGGCAACAGCCTGCGTGCCCTGATCAAGTTTCTGTTCGAGGTCAATGACCACGATATTATTGATATCGAGGTGCCGACAGGCAATCCCCTGCTGATCGACCTGTCCGACGACGACCTCAAGCCAGTCGCGGCCCGCTATCTCGACCCCGAGCGCGCCAGACCCCTGCCGCCCCTGCCCTGAGTCATGTTCACGTCCGCCGACTATCGCTTCATGGATGCCGCACTGGCGCTCGCCCGGGCGCAGCTCGGACGGACCGCCCCCAATCCCGCAGTCGGCTGCATCATTGTCAGCGACGGAAGCATCGTCGGGTGGGGCGCCACCGCCGATGGCGGCCGACCGCATGCCGAACGCCAGGCGCTCGATCGCGCCGGCGAGCTGGCACGGTCAGGCCGCGCCTATGTGACCCTGGAACCTTGCGCCTTTCAGGGCCAGACGCCGCCCTGCGCCGACGCGCTCGTCACGGCCGGTGTCGGAACGGTCCTGATTGGCTGTCTGGACGAACACCCGAAGGTCGCCGGTCGCGGCATGGCCCGGCTGCGCGATGCGGGCATCAGTGTCGAGACCGGATTGCGCGAGAGCGAAGCGGCCCGGCTCTATGCGGGCTTCTTCCATCGTTTGCGCACAGGCCAACCCCTCGTCTATCTCGACGCCAATCCCGCCCGCTATGACGCCGCCCTGACGCCAGCGGCCATGCGCGCGCCCGCAGCGGAACTGGATCGCCTCGGCCAGGCCGGGATGAATCGGGTCTGCGTGACACCGGGCAGTGCGCTCGCGGCCTGCCTGATCGAGGCCGGTTTGGTGCAGACCCCTGCCACAGAAGCTCATACCGCCCGTTAACACTCCTTGATTAGCTTGATGGGTCAGTGTCCTAACCAACCGGGTTGAACGCATGGCCGGCCAGAAAATCGAGCACACCCGACTCGACCAGACGCAGGTTGACCAGATCTGCGACCGGCATGAGCGGCTATGGTCAGGCCGCTCTGGCGGCGCGCGGGCCAATTTCGCCTACACAATTCTGGAAAACCTCAACCTTTCCAATCGCGAATTGTCCGACGCGGATTTCAGCGGCGCGGTGCTGCGTGGCGCCAATCTGTCCGGAGCCACGCTCAATAGCGCGACCTTCTTCGCCGCCGATCTGCGCCGCGCCTCGCTTGAGGGTGCGTGTCTGCGACGGGCGGATTTGCGCGGAGCCATCATGCGCGGCGCCAACCTGACCGGCGCCGACATGACTGAAGCCGATCTGCGCGAAGGCGCCATTGCCCAGGTCGACAAGGAGAAAGGCCTCGCCATCCTCACTCATTCGGCGCAGCAAAGTGACGCCGGCAAGGCAAACTTCACCGGGGCCAATCTGTCGGGATCGAAAATGGCCGGTATGACGGCCCAGACCGCCGATTTCACGGATGCGGTCCTGCTGGGTGCCCGGATGATCCGGGCCAATCTGCGCGGCTCATCCTTTCATGGTGCCAATCTGGAGGGCGCCGACCTGTCAGGTGCCGACCTGACCGGCGTTGATTTCACCGACAGCGTGATGGTCGGCGTCAAGACGACCATGGCGAAGACCGAAGGCATGAAGACCGATGGCGCGCTGACGAATGCGGCCGTTGGCATCGATCCGAATACCCTGGAAAACCCGGTGGCCGACCAGATCTCCGCTCACGTGACCTGGTGCGAAACCAATGGCCGCGAGGGCAAGCCCTCGCTGTTTGACGGTATGGATCTGCGCGGCCTCCACTCGCTCGCCGGCAAGACGTTGACGGCCTTCCACGCACGAGGGGCGACGCTATACGGACTCGATCTGGAGGGCGCGCAATTGCAGGGGGCCCGGCTGGAGCGCGCTGATCTGCGCATGGTCTGCCTGCGCGGTGCCGATTTGCGCGGCGCCGACCTGACCGGGGCCAACCTGTCCAATGCTGATCTGCGCGACTGCCAGTTCGGCCCACTCGTGCTCGACGGTGACCGGATGCTCCCCGCATCCCTGGCCGGAAGCAAGGCACGCTACGCCGATCTTCGCGGTGTGGATTTGCGCCAGGCCAAGGCCACGGGCGCCGATTTCTCCTATTCTCGGCTGGACGGCGCCAATGTCCGCAAGGCCCGCTTCAGCGGCTCATGCTTCACAGGCGCGACCCTCGACACGGATTTCCTGGAAAATGTCGAGGCGATCGACGGTGCCGTCGATGTTCACGCCGCCTGACAGCGAAACACCCTGAACCGAAAAAAGAAGGGCGGCGAACCGGGGTTCGCCGCCCAATTTCGGAGGGGTATTTCAGATTCGTGCGTGGGAAAGATCAAGCCGCCTTGGTCTTGCGGGTTTCGATCAGCCGCGCGTTCGATTTTCCAGACACATCGGAAATCGCGATCTTGCGCGGCTTGGCCGCTTCAGGAATTTCGCGAACAAGACGCACGGTCAGCAGCCCGTTCAGCAATTCGGCGTCGGCCACCTCGACATGATCGGCCAGATGGAAGCGGCGCTCGAATGCGCGCTCGGCAATGCCTCGATGCAGGAAACGACGGGATTCGGTGTCATCCTTCTCCACGATTTTGCCGGCGATGGTCAGGATATTCTCCTGGACCTCGACAGTCAGATCCGCTTCGCCAAATCCAGCGACGGCGAGCTCGATGAGATACTCATTCTCGTCCAGATGCTGGATGTTGAAAGGGGGATAGCCTTGCGATTCAATCTTGGTCGCAGAATCCATCATGTCCGCCAGACGGTCAAAACCGACGATCGAGCGATAAAGGGGGGTAAAATCAACAGTTCTCATCTCAACTTATCCTCTTATTGAGCGACAAGGCCGACTGGCAAACCGCTTGCCAGCGTTGAGCCAACCCTGATTGCGCCAACGGGCCGCAACCGGGTCGCGAACCCCGTAACGGCGGCTCGCATTACCCAGATGGGAACTGATTATCACCGCTGCAAGCCCTGCCGGAGGCGCGAACGATTGCCATGCCGGCGCGCCTTCTCTAGGAGTGTTCATCCTGCTGCCGGAGAGAAATCATGAATCAGAATTTCCCGCTTGGGGTCATCGCGGCCTCGATACTGCTTGTCACAGCTTGCAGCGACCCGGCGATCGAGCCGGTCGAAAGCGAACTCCCTGCCAGCGAGGCGCAGGTCGAGACCGAGGCCGCCTCCGATGAGGCGCTTGCAGCAACACCCGAAATGACAGCCCTCGCCAATGTGCTGGCCGGCGATTGGCGCGGCGACGATTCCGACCGCGATTCGCAACGCCACCCTCTGGAAACCCTTGAATTTTTCGGCATCGACCCAACGAGCACCATCATTGAGGTCTGGCCTGGAAGCGGCTGGTATGCCGACATTCTCGCCCCCTGGATCGCCGCCAATGGCGGGCAGTATATTGCCGCGCATTTCCCCCTGAGTTCGGAAAGCGCCTCACGGCGCAATTCGCGGGCGGGCTTCGAGGCGCATGTCAGTGATCATGACATCTTCGGCAATGTCCGGATGGTCGATTTCGGTCAGAACAGCGGTCCACTGGTGGAACCCGGCACGGTCGATGCGGTGCTGACCTTCCGCAATGTCCACAACTGGATGATGTTCGGCTATGCCGAGCGCGCCTTTGATGATTTTCACGCGGCACTACGGCCCGGCGGCTTGCTCGGCGTCGTTGACCACCGCCTGCCCTCAACCCGTGAGCAGGATCCCCAGGCCCGGTCCGGCTATGTCCAGCAGGCCTATGTGATCGCCATGGCGGAAGAGGCCGGGTTTGAGCTGGTCGCGACCTCCGAGGTCAATGCCAACCCTGCCGACACCGCCGACCACCCCTTCGGTGTCTGGACCTTGCCGCCCGTGGGACGCTCTTCCGGTAATGGTGAGGCGGTCGCGGCAGATTTCGACCGGGCGCATTATGACGCGATCGGCGAAAGCGACCGCATGACGCTGCTGTTCAGAAAACCCGAAACAGCACCGGCCGAGCCCGCTGAATGAAGCAACTGACTGAAATGGGTTTCGCGCTTCTGATGGCCGCGTTGCTGGTTTCCAGTGCCGCTGGCCAATCGGAGGCGCGTGAGGTCGGGCCGCTGGCCCGCCTGTTTCCGCATTGGCAGGAATATCTTAGCCTGCCCGCCACCGATCGCAGTCACTTCACCCTGGCCTATGTCATCGGCTCGAGCCGCAGCGTTCCGGCCGAGGAGATTCGCATTTGGTATGAGAATGGTGCGGGCGAATCCGAGCTTGTACTCGATGCCGGTGGCCAGGTCCTCAACCCACCGGATCTGAGCGTTCTCGCCGCCGAGCCCATAGCCTGGGTCAATCAACCACAGGGTGGTATGTCGGTGAGCCTGTCATTCCAGGCCAGTCTGGAACTGGGTGAGGAAATCGCCCGTCTCGACACATTGCTGGCACTGGAGCAGGCCAATCAAGCCATGCGCAGCGTTGGCGGTGTGGCGGCGTTGTTCGCGCCATCCTTCAAAACCCTTGTCTTCCTGTTCGACGGCGCCGCACCGGCGGCATGGGCGGTGCATGCCGATGGAAGTCGCACTCCGCTGATCGTGCAGGAGAGTCAGGCAGTCTACCGCCCCAATGATCGCAATCTGCGCGATGTGGATCATCTGGTGTTCGGCCGCGCACCGGTCCGGGTTCTTCTGGATTCCTAGAGGGCAGCCGCGCGCAGCCAGGCAAGCGCCTCGGCATGCAGGCCCGGGTGAGCCGCTGCCAGAACCTGGCCGCCACCACTGCAATCCCCGCCGCGCCAATTGGTAATCACGCCGCCCGCGCCCTGGACCACGGGGATCAGGGCCTGGACGTCATAGGGCTGCAGCGCACTCTCGACTACCAGATCGACCCCGCCCTGTGCGAGCATGGCGTAAGCGTAGGCGTCATAGCCATAACGCGACAAGCGCACTGCTTGCCGCAGACCATCGAAAGCCTGCCATTCGGCGCCCTGGAACAGGAAAGCATCAGTGGTGGCCAGAATGGCGTCTGCCAGTAGGGCGGTCTTTCGCGTGGAAATCGGCAGGGATTGCCCGCCCCTCGAATAGCTCGCGCCACCGGGCCAGCCGGTAAAACGCTCACCGATATGCGGCTGGTCGATCAAACCGATGCGCGGGCGCCGGTTTTCTGAAAGTGCGATCAGGACCGTCCAGGTGGGCAGGCCCGCAATGAAGGCGCGCGTGCCATCGATCGGGTCCAGCACCCATTGCCGGCCATTGCGCGAAGGCTGGTCAGGAAGCTCCTCGCCGAGAATGCCGTCATCGGGTGCGAGCTCGGCGAGCACGGCCCGCATCGCCATTTCCGAAGCGCGGTCAGCAGCCGTTACCGGGTCGAAACCACCGGCGAGCTTGTTCTCGACCTGCAGGGCTTGCCGGAAATAGGGTGCGATCGCTGAACGCGCCGCATCCGCCACGCGGATGGCGATCTCTAGATCCGCCTGATACTGGGAATAGGACATGCGGATGCGCCTATCATGACGGCGTCATCCGCACCAGCCTGGCTGAAGCGCGTGCCCGTCCTCAGGCAGCTGCGTCATTGGCGGCTTCCTCGGGCTCCAGTGATTTGGCCAGCTCGAGCAAACGTTTGCGCGGTCGCTCACCGAGACGGTAATAGGCCCGGATCAGATCGACCGTTTCCTTTTGCGAGAGCACGTCGGCGGCGAGATGGCCTTCACCGGCAACCTCGTCGCGATTTGACAGGCCCTCATAGAAATACTGTACGGGGACGTCGAGCGACTCTGCGAGTTCGAACAATCGGCTGGCACTGACGCGGTTGGCGCCGCATTCATATTTCTGGATCTGCTGAAAACGGATCCCGACGGACTCGGCCAGCTGTTGCTGGGTCAGGCCCAGGAGCCGGCGCCGGCGCCGCAAACGTTTCCCAACGTGAAGGTCGATATCATTTGTCATAATCGTGTGCCGCCCATTCTTCGCCTGTTGAAGTGCGCCGCTGTGGGACGCTCACCTGAGACGAGAGCAAAGCGCGTGCCGCGCGAAGCGTAGCCATCATGCTCGCCTTATATGGGCATGATTATGACAAGGTCGTCACCGCCGGCTTCTGGCTGACGAATCCTTTGATAAACAGTTGTATTTTAGCACGAAAACCTTCGAAGTCCGGATTGGGCGTGACCCTCGATTCATGCAGGTAGAGACCGCGATTGATCTCGATCTGGACGACGTGGACACCCGTTTCGGGTTTGCCATAATACTCCGTGGTATGTCCGCCGGCATAGGGAGTGTTCCGAACTGTAACGAATCCCTGGCCCCGCAATCCCGCCTCAATCGCGGCGGTGATGCGCGGATCGCAGGACTGGCCATGGCGGTCCCCCAGGACGAAGTCGACGCCCGGCGCGCTATGCTCCGGCATGGAATGCATATCCAGGACAACAGCGAAGCCGAAGCGCTCCCGGATTTCGGCAATTAATCCAGTGAGGGATTGGTGGTAGGGCTCGTAGAAACGGGCGAGCCGCGTGTGTGCGTCCTCGACGTTCAATCGGCGGCGATAGAGTTGCTGCCCTGCAGACCCCACTCGGGGGATCACGCCGAGGCCGGAAGCGACGCGGCGCGAGGGCGGGTCGGCGTGCAAATCCGTGCGGTCGCGATACATGCCGGGGTCGAGCTCGCCGCGAGCCCGGTTCACATCGACGAAGACGCGCGGAAAGAGCGCATAGAGGAGGCTCGCCCCGTTGCCCTCGGCGCCATCGATCAACTGGTCGACATAGGCATCTTCAGAGCGGCGAAGTTGCTCGACAGGGACAGATGTCTGGGCGCATAAATCGCTCAGATAGTCCCGTCCTGAATGAGGCGAGGAGAGAATGAGCGGCTTTGCGATCGATGGGTCCGGGCGGACCAGCCTGACAGCACTCCCCTCGCCTGTATTGCCCTGTGCGACAGGCGAATCGGACATGGTGCGGGGTGTGAGGGTCATCTAGCGAGATTGAGCGGCTGCACATCGCAGGTCAAGCGGCAGCGCGTTCAGCGAGCTTTTACCTTAGCGGTGTATGATGGCGTCAATATCGGTTTTCGTGAGGGTGGGACCCAAACATGTGCAAAATTCTTCTGGCTGAAGATGATGATTCAATGCGCGACTTCCTGGCCAAGGCGCTCAAGCGCGCCGGTCATGATGTCACCGTCTGTTCCGACGGCGAAGAAGGCCTTGATGCCATTGGCGAAAAGGCCTCACAATTCGACCTCCTGCTGACCGATATCGTCATGCCAGGCGTCGATGGGATCGAATTGGCCCGGCGGGCCGCTGAAGTCGATCCGGGGCTGAAAATCATGTTTATCACCGGCTTTGCCGCCGTGGCGCTCAATCCGGGGTCGGGCGCACCAACCAATGCGAAAGTGCTCTCCAAGCCCTTTCATCTTCGTGAGCTCGTCGATGAAGTGGCGCGGGTGATGGCTGCCTGACCGGAACCAAGTTCGACAGACAGAAAGCGCTGCCCGATCGGGCGGCGCTTTTTTTTGGGGACAAAAAGAAAGGGCCCGCTCTTTCGAGCGGGCCCCAACTCATTTCAAGTCTGGCTTGAGACTACCAGCGCTTGCGCACGTTCACGAAGACGCGGCGACCGATGATATCATAACCGGAACCGAGAAGTTCGTTACCGGTGCCGAGTGTGGCGCCGGAGGCGTCCTGGTCGGCGAGCGCAGGAGCGTCGTCGAGCAGATTGTTGACACCTACAGACAGGGACCAGGTATCGCGGTCAAGAGAGACCGAGAGATCGTGGTACCAGACCGAGTCCGCGCTATCGATGGCATCGCCACCAAGCTCGGAAGCAGCCTGCAGACGCTCACCATAGTTGGTGCCGACCACATTGCTGATCGAAGCCTGCTCGCCGAGGTAACGGGCGCGCCACAGCATGCCCCAATCACCACGGGTCACCCGTGTATTGACGGAACCACGTACTTCAGGAGTGCCCCAGTCACCAACAAAGTTGAGGATATCCGATTCAGACGTCGTCTGATTCAGAACTTCCTCAGAGCGGGTGAAGGTCGAGTTCACATCCAGATTGAAGCCGCCAAAGATGTCGAAATCTTTGTTGAACCGCGTGTTGAAGTCCCAACCATTGGTGGTTTGGGTCGCAACGTTGAACGGCGTGTTATCGACGAAGAGCAGCGTGCCGGTGTCGGTGCTGCGTTCGCGACGTGCGCAGAACGGATCATTCGGGAAGTTGGTCGAGTTGTAGCACTGAGCCAGCGAGAAGGCCGTCGACGGGATTGCAATCGAATCCTCGACTTCGACACTGAAGTAGCTGACGCGGATGGAGGCATCGAAAGCGTCCGTGAACGGTTGTTCAAAGACGAAACCGAAGCTGTAAGCATCGGAAGTTTCAGGATCGAGACCCGGATTACCGGCCCGGAATGATTCAATCGAGGAAACCCCGCCCAGACCCAATGAGGTCGGGTCAACGCCTTCGGAGACGCAGTTTGCGAGCACCTGGGCATCACGATTATCATCGGCAGCGACATAGGTGCCGCCGGTGTTGGCAGCCAGCGGGACCACGCAAGGATCAGCGTAACCGCTGGAGAAGCCGGTCTGGCCGCCCAGGAAGAGCTCACGCAGGTTTGGTGCGCGGAAGGACGTACCAATCGTACCGTTGAAGGTCAGGAAGTCATTGACCTGCCAACCAAGACGAGCCGAGTAGGTGCTGTTCTGACCGTAATATTCATGGTCGGTCAGGCGACCGGCCAGTTCCAGGCTGACGTCTTCGAAGAAGCGACGGCCATTGATCAGAGGAACGGAAAGCTCGCCGTAATACTCGGTCAGCTCAGCAGAACCAACCGAACGACGGTCAGCGAAGTAACCGGCAGCACGGCCCTGGGACGCGACAGTGTCGGTACCGGAGTCAAGGCTGTCACGGCGCCATTCCATACCGAACACACCCTGAACTTCACCAGCTGGCACGTTGAACAACGGACCCGTGGTGAAGCCGCCGAAGATCATCTGATCAACGGTGGTGGTGGCAGTACGGTCGATACGCAGGAAATCATACTCTTCTTGCGTCGAGAAATGCGGCGAAGACGTTCCGTCATTTGGATACAGGCTGGCAGCGAACAGGTTCACCGGCACGCAATCCGTCGGATCAAGGAAGCCGAAGAGTGCGTAATCGGTGGTGTCATATCCGCAGATCACGTCGCCCGTGCCTGGATCGATACGCGAAGTCGCGATCGATTCACGCAGACGGCTTTCGTCAACTTGTGGACGGCTCGAATAACCCATGGAACGCGTGTAGCCAGCAAAGACTTCATACGACCAAGAAGGAGCAAAGCCCCAATCGCCCTGCAGGCCCATCATCAGGCGGGTATACTGGATCTCGGTCGAGATATTGCTGCGCTCGATTGGCGAAGCAAAAATCGGAACCGCGTCATAGCCGAACGGGTTGAACGGGTTGGATGCCGAAACGTCCGGAAAAATCTGGCCGTGGTAGCCGGACTTGTAGGCCGCTTGCGAATTGTTGTGCAGCAGCTCGACGAATGCGCGGACATTTTCCTGACCCAGGAAACGATCCATCGTGTAATCGCCGGTAAACATCAGCGAGTAGCGCTGAGCGTCCGGAACGATGTCGGTGGTCTGGTCGAGATAGGACGAACGATAGGCTTCGTCGGTGCTGGCGCCGGTCGACCAGCCAACTGGCAGATTGCCGGGAAGGTTGGTGGTGCCTGGCGAAGAGTAGACATCGCGCTGCCACAGGCCCGGGTGGGCAAAGTAGGAAGCGAGGTCTGGATTGCCGTCGACATAATAGGTGAAGAGGCGAACACGGTTGATGATCGAGCCTTCACACTCCGACAGAAGCGAACCGTCCGTGGCGATTTCGAGATCGCGCGAGCAATACAGGCCATCGGCTGGATCATAGTTCCAGTCACGCTGATTAACTTTCAGCGCATCCTGGTGCTGGTATTCGGCGGCAAACATGAAGCTGCCGTTTTCCGAGGAGTCGCCCATCATGACGCTCCAGCGGTGCGAACCACCACCTTCTTGTTCCGGCGAAGTGATAAAGGTTCCGACCTGGAAGCCTTCAAACTCATCGCGCAGAACCACGTTGACCACGCCGGCAACGGCGTCAGAGCCGTAAACCGAGGACGCGCCGTCAAGAAGGATATCGATACGCTGAATGACATCGGTCGGGATGATGTCGACATTGACGAGTGCCGGAGCACCTTCAACGCCTGACGGTCCGACGCGACGGCCATTGATCAGCAGCAGGGTCTGATCCGGGTTCAGGCCACGCAGTGTGATGGTGTTGGCACCTGGACCGGCGTCGGTCACGAATGCGCCACCGATGGTGTTGTCGAGCTGAACGCCCTGCGCCACCGAAGACGTCTGCAGGATTTGCGCGGTATCGATCAGGCCGGCATCGCGGATTTCAGCCGAGTCGATAACCTGAAGCGGAGCAACCGAAGTGAACGAGCTGCGATTGATGCGCGAGCCGGTAACGACGATTGTTTCTTCTGCTTCTTCGGACTCTTCGTCCTGGTCATTGTTCTGAGCCTGAGCCATTGCAGGCGAAATACTCAGCCCGACAGCCGCAAACCCGGCGAGAATGGTGGAACGCAATAAGCGTTCACGATCCAGTATATTGTTCACGATCTTACCCCTCTTGGTGTCATTGTGATGCTCGGCCTGTGCCCATTTGGGCTTACACGCCTGGTCGGCATACCCCGACCGATACTGCCATATGACGAGAAGCATCGTCATCCGACAAGCGCCCGCCTCCGCTGCAGCACATTTCCGCCGCAATTGTTGTAAAAAAGCCATATTCCGTTTGGTTGGCGACCAAGGGGGTGCCCGCTGCCATCAACGTCCCGGTCGGCGCATGAATGGTCTGTTTTGCGCCGAACTGTAATCGCGCTGAAATACACCCGCATTTGTGCCTTGCCTCCCCGGCCAGCGGACGCTAGATACTCCGCTCCCTGAACGGATGGGCGATTAGCTCAGCGGGAGAGCACTTCGTTGACATCGAAGGGGTCACTGGTTCAATCCCAGTATCGCCCACCATCCGGTTCCCTTGGTCCATGACCCAATCAGACAAATCCACCGACACGGAGCAGCCCGCCACCGGGCGTCCGGCCGAGGACGACGGGAAGACCGGCGCTACTGGCGAATGCCGGCTTTTCGAGCGCCCTGCAGATGTCTTCGCCCACGTGCAGACCTCGGGGAAGGCACGGCCTGACGGGCAAAGCGAGTTCGACGCGGGTCAGGCGCAAAACCGTTATGCGATCTGCCTGACGCCGCGCTCCGGGAGCACATTCCTTGCCTATCTCTTGCGCGACACAGACGCGTTCGGTTTTCCTGAGGAATGGCTCGCACTGGCGCTGATCGAGAAAGAGGCCGCCAGCCTCGGTGCCGGCGATATCGCGACCTACACCCGCCGGGTGATGGCCAAATACGCATCAGGCAATGGGGTGAGCGGGATTGAGTACGGTATTGCCCAACTGCTCGCCGCGCGGGCACTGGGTGATATCGATTCGGTTCTGGATCGCAGCGTCCGCTATCTCTACCTGCGCCGCCGCAATATCGTGCGGCAGGGAATCTCGATGCATATCGCACTGCAATCCGGCGTGCTGCACTCCTACCAGATGAATGATGATGCCCGCGCAGTTCGCGCTGCGGTGATCTATGACACGCACGCCATCCGTCAGCAGATCAAGGTGCTGCACGACCAGGAATTGATGTGGGAGCGTGAATTCGGTGCCCGCCATATCGAGCCGGAACGCCTGTATTTCGAGGACCTGGTCGAGCGGCCGCAGAGAATCGTCCGCCGACTCGCCAATCTGCTTGGCCTGCCGGCGACCCCCCTCCTGCCTGAAAAGGCGTCGATCCAGCCGCTTGCCGACAACCGGGCGGATGAATGGGAGGCCCGCTACCGGGCCGAGGATGCCGATTATCTGGACGCCCTCAAAATTCACCGGCCCAGAGTGCATATCCAGCTTTCGATGACCTGATCGGCTCCAACATCAGCGAGCAGGCTTTCGGCCGGCGTCACAAAAGCCTATCTCTGCGTCAGACCGTGGAGGACCCGATGGACGAACGCCTGCGCAAAGCCCTGACCAACGTCACCGAACGCCAGTCCGGCCGCAATATTATCGATGCCGACCGGGTCGATTCGGCCAGTGTTGCTGGCGATACGGCCACCATCGTCCTGACACCGCCCGTGGCCGGCAATGTCGATTTCGAAACCCTGCGCCCGCTGGTCGAAACCGCCGTCACGGCGATCAAGGGGATTAATCGCGCCCGCGTCATCATGACGGCCCACCGCGAACAACCCAAAAAGCATGCCCATGCCCACCCGCCCAAGCCTGCTGCGAAGGCGGTGAAGAAGCCGGCCCGGCGTATTATCGCCGTCGCCTCCGGCAAGGGCGGAGTCGGCAAATCCACGGTCGCCGCCAATCTTGCAGTCGCCCTGGCGCGCGACGGCATGAAAGTCGGCCTGCTCGATGCCGATATCTATGGACCATCGGCGCCGCGCCTGTTCGGCATCACCGACGCGCCCGGCCTGCGCAAGAATGATGCGGGCGTGCAGCCCATCACCGCCCACGGCGTCAAACTGGTTTCAATCGGCTTTGTCATCAAGCCGGGCGCACCCGTGGTCTGGCGCGGCCCCATGGTGCAGGGCGCGATCCGCCAATTCATGACCGATACCGACTGGGGCGAGCTCGACGTGCTCATCCTCGACATGCCGCCAGGCACCGGCGATGCGCAATTGGCCATCGCCCAGGATTTGCCGGTCGATGGCGCCGTCATCGTCTCGACGCCGCAGGATCTCGCCCTCGACGATGCCCGCAAGGCGATCGGCATGTTCGAACAGACCCACATTCCGATTCTCGGCATTGTCGAGAATATGAGCAGCTTCATCTGCCCGCATTGCGGCGAGAATAGCGATATCTTCGGCCATGGCGGCGCCAAGGATGAGGCGGAGCGGCTCGGCGTCGCCTTCCTCGGCGAAATCCCGCTTCACCCGCAGCTGCGCACCTCATCCGATGAAGGCAACCCGGCCGCCCTCGGCGACAGCCCGGTCGCCCGCGCCTTCCTCAAGGCTGCCAAGGCAGCGCTGGAAGCGGCCGAGCTCGCCTCCAAGCCCGCGCCGGAAATCCTCTTCGGCTAATCCGCCAGGCGGAGCGGCGTCGGCGTGATCCCGCCCGGCGCCACGACGCCAAAGACTTCGGCGATGTGCGGTTCGGACAGGCTCCGGGCCGGCGGAGCATCCGCCATGATGCGACCGTCCTGCATCAGGAGGGCACGGTCGGCATAGCGCGCGACGAGATCGAGCGCATGCGCCGCGACGATCACCAGGGCGCCGCGGTTCGCCTCCGCCCGGAGAATTTCCATCACACCAAGCTGATGGCGCGGATCGAGCGCCGCGGTCGGCTCGTCCAGCACGATGAGATCGGCCCGGGTTGCCAGGGCCCTGGCCAGCAGCACCCGCGCCCGCTCGCCCGAGGAGAGCTGGTCGAAAGGCCGTTCGGCGAGACCGGCGATACCGGCCCGTTCCAGCGCCGTATCAATCGCCGCCTCATCCTCGGCGGTCAGACGCCGCAAAGGCTTGAGATGGGGCACTCGCCCCAGCGCCACGATCCGGCGCACCGGCATCGGCCAGGCCGAGGATCCGTCCGGCGGCATATAGGCAATCCGCCGGGCCCGCTGACCAGGCGCCAGCTCCCGCAAGTCGAGACCGTCGAGCACGATCTCGCCCCGGGCCGGTTCAAGCAGACCGGAACACAGCCTGAGCAGGCTCGATTTGCCGGCCCCGTTCGGCCCCACCAGCGCGATGATCTCGCCGCCGGAGGCTTCAAATCCGACCGCCCGGACAGCCGTCCGTCCGCGATAGTCAAATCCGACTGAAGACAATTGCAGGCGCATCAGACCGCCCTCCCCGGCAAGGACCGCACCAGCCACAGGAAGAAGGGTGCGCCGATGAGGGCCGTCAGAACACCGAGATAGAGCGGCATGCCCGGTCCGGAAACCAATCGTGTCGCCAGATCCGCGAGTTCGATCAATATGGCACCGCCCAGCATGGAAGGCAGGATGAGCGCACCTGGCCGATGCCCGACCAGCGGCCGCAGCAGGTGCGGCACCACCAGCCCGACAAAGCCGATCGCGCCGGCCACGGCCACGCCGCCACCGACAGCGAGTGCGGTACCGCCGACCACGATCAGGCGCAGACGCCGGAGATCAATGCCGAGGCTGCGCGCACTTTCCTCACCCAGGCTGAGCGCATCCAGCGCCCGCGGCGTCAGCGCCAGCAGGCCCAGCCCCGTCAGCACGATCGGCGTGGCGAAGCGCAATTCGGTCCAGCTGGCATCCTGAAGTGACCCCATCAACCAATAGGCGATCTCGGCGAGGGCCCAGGGATTGGGCGCGAGATTCATCAGCAATGCCGTCAGCGCGGTGGCAATCGAACCGATAGCGACACCGGCGAGAATGAGTGTGGTCGCACTCGCGCGCGGCCCCGCCAACAAGAGAAGGAATGCCACGCCAAGCCCGGCTGCGGCGACTGCCGCCAGGGGCAGGACCAGCACGCCCAGCGCCGTAACGCCAAAATACATCGCCGCCACGGCGCCCAGCCCGGCACTGGCCGAAACCCCGATCACACCGGGATCGGCCAGCGGATTGCGGAAGAACCCCTGCAGCACCGCGCCCGATCCACCCAGACCGGCCCCGACCAACAGCCCGAGCAAAGCCCGTGGCAAACGTAATTCGCGCATCAGAAGCGCCGGCAGATCTTCGCCCCCGGCGAGGGCATCGCCCAGGCTGGACAATGTCAGCCGCGCATCGCCGAGAAAGAGCGAGGCGGCAAGGCTGGTGAGGAGGCCAGCGGCGAGCAGGATATTGAGGTACAGGGGTTTCATGAGCGCTGCGCCCATTCGTCCAGCGCATCGGCAATCGCCTCGGCCGCATTGATCAGGCGCGGACCTGCACAGGGCCAGTCGGCGCTGGGAATATCAACGCGGCCGGCGCTGCCGAGCAGACGGCGATAGGCGGCGTGACGCGTGGCGCGGCTCAGCATACCGGCGAAGCCGTCGGTGAAATAACTGGTCAGGATGATATCCGCCTCCAGCGTCAGCGCCAGTTCCGGGTCAGAACGGCCCCAACCGGCAACCCCGCTTTCCGCGGCCGCATTGCGCCCGCCCGCTGCCGTGATGGCAGCATCGACATAAGTGCCGGCACCGGCTGAACCGCCCGAGGCGCTGAGATAGGCCACGCTCGGCACCGCGCCGCGCCGGGCCGTACGCCGTTGAAGGTCTGCGAGCCGGTCATCCAGCGTCTGCACGGCGGCAGCCGCCTCGGTTTCCCGCCCCAGCGCTTCGCCAAGCGCCAGAAGATTGGCGCGCACGCCATCGAAATCCTCAGCCCAGGCGAGTTCGGATGTGCGGTAACCGCTGCGCTCCAGCATGGCACTTGCACGCCCGCCCTCCCCGGTGCCAAATACAACGAGACCCGGGTCGAGGGCGAATAGCCGCTCGGCGTCCGGCCAGGCGCGCGGCAATTGCCGCGCCCAGTCCGGAGCCGCCGAAATCGGCTGATCGACCTGCCACGACAGGGCCTTCACTCCCCCGACCGGCTCGAGTGCCAGCACATAGGCGTCAGCGCACAAGGAGGCCGAGACGACCCCGCCTTGCGGCGGGGCCGTTCCCTGTGCCGGTGCCCATGAGGCACTAGCCATGGCGAAGACGCAGGCCGAGATAAAGACCGCGGCCCGGCGTGTGATAACCAAAGACATCCTGATAGTCCTCATCAAGCAGGTTTTCCCCGCGCAGATAGAGTTCGACACCCTGACGGGCCTGCCAGCGCAACTGGCCGCCGACCAGCGTATAGGCGTCCAGCGTCACATCCTGGAATGTGCCGAAATCGGTATCGAGCTGTTCGCCCGTATGATCGAGCGTCATCGAGGCGGACCAGCTCGCGTCCGGATGCCAGTCGAGTGTCAGCGAAGCGAGGCGTTCGGGGCGCCGGATCTCGGCCGCCCCGTCCTGCTCGCTGTCCAGCAAGGTCGCCGAGCCGAACAGCGCGAACGTGTCGGTCACGTCCCAGCCCGCCTCAAGCTCCAGACCGGACCGGTCGGACCGGCTGGTGGCATTTCTCGCCGTGGCCGGAAACACCCCGAAATCCGTATAGATTTCATCGGTCAGCTCCGACTCGAACCAGACCGCCGAGGCATGGCCGCGCCCTCTGGCAAATACCTGCTCCCAGCCCAGTTCCCAACCGCGTGAGCGCTCGGGTTTCAAGTCCGGATTGCCAATGAAATAGGCCGGGAAATAGCCAAAAAGTTCAAAAATGCCCGGATTCTTGACGCCCTCACCGCCACTCACCCGCAGGCGACCACCAAGCCTGTCAAACGACCAGGCCAGCCCGGCGCGCCAGGTGAGCGCATCCTCGAAACGCCGATTGCTTTCATGCCGCGCCGACGCGGTGAGATCCAAAGACCCCCGGCCCAGTCCATAGTCAAAGGCGAAGGCCGAGCTGGACAGGTCCTGGCGCTGATTGGCCAGGGAGCCGGGACCGGCATCATTGCTGGTTTCGTCCTGCTCATACTCGACCAGACCGGTCAGGCGGTGTTCGATCTCGCCCGCGGACCAGAAGCCGGTCAGCTGGTAGTGCGCCTGGCTTCGCTGCCCCTGCGACAGGGCCGTGCGGCTGGCACCGTCGAAACTGCGCGAGACATCATCGGTGAACTGCACCGCGAATTCATGAGCCAGGGCAAGCGCGCCCACCTCATGGTCGAGCGACAGTGCGGCGCGGGCCAGTACCTGGTCGCCGCGGCGGGTGTCACCGGTATTGTCGAGCCGGCCATCATAATCCGTGTCGGCATCGGAGGCGGTGTCATAGCCGACCCAGCGCAAGGCCGTCTCGATCCTGAGACCATCCCCCAATTCATGTCCGGCCTGGAGATTGGCCGAGCGATTGGAATAGCCATCACGCTCGCCGCCAAGGCCGGAGACATCAATGCCGTCAGTCTCGAATACGCCAATGCCGGCAGCGAGATAACCCCGCGCAAACGCCTTGCCGAGGCGGCCGCTGAGACGGGTCGTGCCGAATGAGCCAGCCTCCATTCGCAGCGAGGCTGCGCGCCCCTGTTCAGGCCGGGCCGAACGCAGGGAAATCACACCGCCAATCGCGTCGGCACCCCACAGGGCTGATTGCTCACCGCGGGCGACCTCGATCGAGGCCAGATCATCAAAGGCATAGTGCGCGAAATCGGCTTCGCCGGTGAAGGGGCTCGCCGCTTCGATACCGTCGATCAGGACCAGAACATGATTGGCCTCCGATCCGCGGGCGCGGATCTGGGTCAGGGCACCGGCCGTACCGGAACGCGACACGGCCAGGCCGGGGATAGCGCGCAGGATATCGGCGATGAAAACCCCGCTGCGGGCCTCGATCATGGTGGTGTCGAGCACGGAAATGCTCGCCGTCGCATCGTCGGATGCGAGCGGGGTGCGCGCGGCGGTGACGTAAATCGTCTCCTCCGCACGGGTTTCTTGCGCCATGGCGGCGGCCGGGACGGCCAGCAGGGCGGTGGCACAGAGTAGTCGGGAGTGGAAAATTGCGGGCATGCACGTCTCCAAGGCTTTGGAGCCGGCGCGTGACGACGCCGGCACGAGTGGCAGGAGTCGTCAGAAAACGGATAGACCGCGTCAGTCTCGTGTAACACCGCACGAGCGGACAGACGACGGTGATGGCAGGTCTTCCGGCTTGCGGGTCGTCACGAACGATGCGCCTTCCCGGATTTCACCCCAGTGGCATCTTGCATCGCCGCTCACCGCCTACGGCTGCGGGTACAGCGCCGGACTGGGTGTTGCCACCGTACCGGCTTCTCGATTAATCCCGTGAGGGAACCATCACGCGTGGGAAACTATGCCGATGCCCGGCAGAAGACAATCCTGCCAGCGCGCTAATCGGCCTTCGGTGCCTGCAACAGACCTTCCAGGGCGCGGATCCGTTGATGCAGGGCGCGCTCGCGGACTTTTTGCGGATCGGAGAGCGAGCGTTCCAGCGCCAGCAATTCGCGCTGCGCCTTGCGCCAGCGCTGCCATAGCAGGAAAACTTTCGGCCCATCGACCAGATAGCGGCGCCACATGCGGCGAGGCTCGGAGGCCAGCCTGTGCAGCCATTCCAGCCGCGAGCGTTGCATCCAGGCCGGGGCGCGTTCGGTCTTGCCGCCGAGGAAATCAAGCGATGCTCCGACGCACAGACCCAGCCCGGTGCAATCACCGCGATCAAGACAGGCCTCGGCGACCAGCTCCTGTTGCGGCGAACCGACGCACATGAAAATGAAGCGCGCCGGGTTTTCAGCGACGAAGCGGGCGCAATCATCCAGCGCCTCGCGATTGTGACGCAGCCCCATGGGCGGCTCATGCCAACGCACATCGGTCAGGCCGTAACGCGCCGTGACGGCGTCGATCACATCGCCGGAGGCGCCAATAATCGTGATGGTTTCGTTCGGGTCGATCACCGTCTCGAACAGACGGGCGGTCAAGTCGGAGCCCGGCGTGACATCAATCTTCTCGCCGGAAAAACGGCCGATCAGCTCGAGCACGCGGCTATCGCACACGGTCAGCCAGGCCTGGGCATACAGGGTCGCCAGCACAGTATCCGTCTCAAGCCGGACCAGATGATCGACATTCGGTGTGACGACGAAGGCGAAGGGCTTGCTGGCATCCCGGTCGCTGATCCGCGTCAGCGCGACGCCGAGATCGATCTTGTCGAACGCCGAATTGAGAAACCAGATATGACGCGATCCGGAACGGCGGTCCTGGAATT
>NZ_CAXBKN010000014.1:0-41742 GCF_963976135.1 uncultured Maricaulis sp. | reverse complement strand
CTGGAGTGCGGGCTGGATCTGATGCTGGAGGCCGAGATGGCCGCGATCCGCCTGAAATCGCAGGCGCTGGGTGATCTCTTCATCGCGCTTTGCGAGGACCAGCTGACCGGGTTCGAACTCGCCAGCCCGCGCGATGCGGCGCTGCGCGGCAGCCAGGTCTCGATCCGTCATGATGAGGGCTATGCCATCATGCAGGCCCTGATCGCGCGCGGCGTGATCGGTGATTTCCGGGCGCCGGATATTTTGCGCTTCGGCTTCACCCCGCTCTATACCCGGTATGAAGATGTCTGGCTGGCGATCGAGGCGCTGGCGGACATCATGCAGACCGGCGAATGGCGCGAGGATCGTTTCGCGACGCGTGCCGCCGTTACCTGAGACCCATCTGGAAAGGTCGCAAGCCATGAAAATTGCCTGTATTGGCGGCGGCCCCGCCGGCCTCTATTTCGCGATCTCGATGAAACTGCGCGATCCCGATTGCGTCATCGATGTCTATGAGCGCAACAAGCCCGGCGACACATTCGGCTGGGGCGTCGTCTTCTCCGACCAGACGATGGACAATCTCGGCCGCAATGATCCAGCCAGCGCTGCCGCCATCGGTGCCAGCCTGGCGCATTGGGATGATATCGATGTCGTCATCAAGGGCGTCACCGAAACCTCGACCGGGCACGGGTTTTGCGGCATTGGGCGCCAGAAACTCCTGAGCCTGCTGCAGGACCGGGCGCGCGAACTCGGCGTCGGCCTGCATTTCGAGGCCGAGATCGGCGATGATCTCTCTGCCTTCGCCGATGCCGACATGATCGTCGCCTCCGACGGGCTCAACTCGAAGATCCGCACCCGTTTCGCCGGCAGTTTCAAGCCGGATATCGAACTGCGCCGCAATAAATTCGTCTGGCTGGGCACGCACAAGGTGTTCGACGCCTTCACCTTCATATTTGTCGAAACGCCGCATGGCTGGGTCTGGGCCCATGCCTATCGCTTCGATGACGAGACTTCGACCTTCATCATTGAATGCGCCCCGGAGACCTGGGAGGGACTGGGCTTTGGCGAGATGGACCAGGATGAATGCTGCCGCGCCAGCGAGGCCCTGTTCGCGCCCTGGCTGGACGGTCATGATCTGATGTCGAATGCGCGGCATCTGCGCGGCTCGGCCTGGCTCAATTTCCCGCGCGTGCTGTGCGAGAACTGGGTGCATGACAATATCGTCCTGTTGGGGGATGCCGCCCATACGGCCCATTTCTCGATCGGCTCCGGCACCAAGCTGGCGCTGGAAGACGCGATCATGCTCGCCGATGTCCTCACCAGCACCGACAAGCCGGTCGCCGAGGGCCTCAAGGATTACCAGGCCGTGCGCACGGTCGAAGTGCTCAAATTGCAGAGCGCGGCGCGCAATTCAACCGAATGGTTCGAGCATCTCGACCGCTATCTCGGTTTCGAGCCCAAGCAATTCGCCTATTCGCTGCTGACCCGCTCCCAGCGTATCAGCCATGAAAATCTGCGTCTGCGCGACCCCGACTGGCTGGCGGGCGTCGAGAGCTGGTTTACCAGCCAGGCCACCGGCGGTGCCAAGTCCGATGCGCGGCCGCCGATGTTTGCGCCGTTCGAGCTGCGGGGCATGCGGCTGGAAAACCGCGTCGTCGTCTCGCCGATGTGCATGTATTCCGCCGAGGATGGCCTGCCCGGCCCCTTCCACAGCGTGCATTACGGCGCCCGCGCCCTGGGCGGAGCCGGCCTCGTCTATAGCGAAATGACCGATGTCAGCCGCGATGGCCGTATCTCGCCGGGCTGTGCCGGCCTCTATACCGATGAACATGTGAAGGCCTGGCGGGCGATCACCGATTTCGCCCATTCCCAGAGCCGCGCCAAAATGGCGGTCCAGCTGGCCCATGCCGGCCGCAAGGGCTCGACACGGCTCGCCTGGGAAGGCTCGGACAGACAGCTTGAGACGGGCAATTGGCCGCTGATCGCGCCCTCACCCCTGCCCTGGAGCGAGACAAGCCAGACGCCGAAGCAAATGGACCGCGCCGATATGGATGCGGTGCTGGCCGATTTCGTCGCCGCGACGCACCGCGCGCTCGAAGCCGGTTTCGACATGGTCGAGCTGCACTGCGCCCACGGCTATCTGCTCTCCAGCTTCCTCACCCCGGTCTCCAATCATCGCAGCGATGAATATGGCGGCCCGGTTGAAAACCGGCTGCGCTTCCCGCTGGAGGTCTTCCATGCCATGCGCGCCGTCTGGCCCGATGACAGGCCGATGGCCGTGCGGCTCTCGGCGACGGATTGGCTGGGCGATGAGGGCTTGTCCGAGGCCGACAGCCTCGCCATCGCCCGCGCCTTCCGCGAGGCCGGGGCCGATCTGATCGATGTCTCGGCCGGTCAGACGACCCCGCTGGCGCGCCCGGTCTATGGCCGCATGTTCCAGACGCCGTTTTCCGACCGCATCCGCAATCAGCTCGGCTGTGCGACGATGGCGGTCGGCAATATCTATGAGACCGATCACGTCAATTCCATTCTCGCCGCCGGGCGCGCCGATCTGGTGGCGCTGGCGCGTCCGCACCTGATTGATCCGATGTGGACGCTGCGCGCGGCGGCCGAACTGGGGTATCGTGGTGTGCATATCCCGCCGCAATATGCGGCCGGCTTCGATCAATTGACGCGCAATCTCGCGCGCGCTGCAGAGGGAGCACCCCAGGCATGAGCAAGTTGACAGGACATCGCGCCGTCATCACCGGCGGCGGCACGGGCATCGGACTGGCCTGCGCCAAAAGCCTCGCCGCCGAGGGCGCGCAAGTGGTGATCATGGGCCGTGATCTGGTCCGGCTGGAAGCCGCTGCCAAGACCATTCCCGGCGCCGAAGCAATCCAGCTCGACATCACCGATGCGGAGAGTGTCGAAGCGGCCTTTGCCAAGGCCGCGGCCGGCGGGGCCATCGATATTCTGGTCAATAATGCCGGCATTGTCGGCGCGGCCGCCTTCCACCGCACCTCGATGGAGGAATGGCAGCGCATCCAGGCGGTGAATGTCGAGGGACTGGTACGTTGCACCCAGGCGGTCATCGGTCCGATGATGAAGTCGGCCTATGGCCGTATCATCAATATCGCCTCGATCGCCGGCCTGCGTGGCGGCGCCTATATCGCGCCCTATGTCGCCTCGAAACACGCCGTGGTCGGGCTGACCAAATCGCTCTCGCTGGAATATGCCGGCACCGCCGTGACCTTCAATGCGGTCTGCCCGGGCTATGTCGAAACCGCGATCGTGGATAATTCGGTCGCCAATATCATGGCCAAGACCGGCCGGTCACGCGAGGACGCCCTTTCGGAGCTGACCAAGACCAACCCGCAGGGCCGTCTGATCCAGCCCGAAGAAGTCGCCGAAACGGTGGCCTGGCTGTGTTCGCCGCTCAGCGGATCCGTGTCAGGACAGGCGATTACCATCTCCGGCGGCGCAATTTAACCATACCGGCATTTTCGGCCAAGACCGGATCCATGCCGGACCCGGGTGATAATCCGCCCGGGTCCGGCCGTGTTCCGGTCCGATCGCTCAGCCCAGTTCGATCATATGGCCCATGGCCGGGTCGCCGCCGCTTTCGGCCAGCGTCCTGATCACCGCCTGCGCCGCCTCGAAACCCTGGCCGGTCTTGACCGTCATCCAGGCCGGCTCGGCGCTGTCGAGCTGGGCGAAAAAGGCTTCCTGCGCATCATTGAAACGCGCATTGAACGCGTCCGGGCCCCAATCCTTGTTGCGCTTGGCGATCTGCTCCGGCGCGAAGAAGAATTTCGGCGCCGGACCGGGCATGTCGACCGGTCTGGAGACGGGTGCATTATGGGCGGCCCCGACAACACAATCATGCATCAGGGACGGCCCGAAATGATGATGGATCCGGGCCCGCAGGGCGGCATCGCCGGCGAAATCGACATAGACAGTGGGGATTGAGGCATCAAGCGTCTCGATATCATCGTAGAGCGTCGTCGTTTCATAACAGCCAAGCCCGCGCACGAAATCCGCATTGCGCGGCGAGGTCAGCGCCGCCAGCGTGACCCGGTCCTCGCTGAGCAGGCAGAAGGCCGTGCCATAGGCCGTCTTGCTCGACGCGCTGGAGAGCAATAATTGCTGGGCCCCGAACCAGTCATTATCCTCGAGATAATCGGCCAGCATGAAAGCGGTAACGAAAAGCGGCCGGAACAGGGCCTGCAAATCCTCGCGGTCGGAGCGGTAGACGGGGTCCTCGCTACAGCGGCTGTACTGGTTGTAGGCCGAGACCAGATCGATCCGGTGGTCGAGCACATCATAGAAGCCACGCGGCGAGATCCGGCCGGGGCGCATCAAGACGTGACTGGCAATAGGGTAATAGCCATAGAAGCGTTCACCTGCGGCAATCCCGGGGGTAGTGGACGCGATGACATCGGCAAAGCCCCAGACCGGCATGTGTCCGAACCCTTCCTCCCCGGTCGGGAAGAAATTCCAGTACTGCATCGCATCGCCAAATGCGGCATAGGTGATATTGTTTGTGGTCAGGGAGAAGCTCTTGATTTCGAGCAATATCTCCCCTTTTCCCAGCGGGCCTTGCTGATGCTCGCGCAATTCGGTGCGACCAAGATCGGATTTATCGGTGAACAGGCGGGAAATAGTGATCGGAGCGTTCATGATGACCTTGCTTGGCTGGGTTGGGCTGGGCAGCAACGGAAGAATACACGGGAAGTCGGTGACTTATGTCTAGCAGATCCAGACCGCCCATGGGTTCGGATTCCGCTGCTCTCTCGCGTCCGGCCCCGAATGCCTTGCCTGCCCCGCATAAACGGCCAGTCCAGGACCGCGCGAAATTCACCGTCCAGGCCATATATGACGCCTATGTTCGGATTTGGCGCCGCGATGGCCCCGAGGCCGCAACCACCCGCAGCGTCGCCGCCGAAGCCGGCTTCGCCATCGGCACGCTCTATGGATATTTCCCCAACAAGGCGGCGCTGCATTCCGGTTATGTCCGCCACGCCATGGAGATGGTGCTGGCCCAGATCGACCGGGACGTCATCGCACCCGCGGCCCAGCCCTGGCCGGAGCGCGTCCGCACGCTGGTCGAGATCACTTGCGGGACCCGGTCCGATTCGCCCTATTTTGACGCCGCCATGCTGCAACGGGAAAACGAGATCGCGGACCAGGAGCGGCACAGCCGAGCCTTCGCCGCCCTGACGAGTAAATGGAGCGAAGGCATTGCCGCGCTTGAGGATCTAGGCCCGCAGCCAGAGCGCGATCTGGTCGCCAGCCTGCTGCTCGCCGTCTGGGGCGCGCGGCGCTATCAAATGCTGATCAGCGTGGAGGGCAACCAGCCCCACAACTGGGTCGGGCATCTGACAGACCTGTGCCAGCGCACGCTGGCCGCGCCCTCATCCTGAGCCAGGCCGGCGAGAGTGGACGCTGCCCGCGCGGCGTCGTAGGTCTTGGGGGTATCGCACCGGAATCACGCATTTAACGGGCATGGCCGCGCCAGGCGCCGGCCGAGGAAACAGGGATTAGTCTCCATGGACCCGACGAATTATACGCCGACACATTATCTCTGGTCCTTCGCCGATGGCATTGGCACAGTGACCTTCAACCGGCCCGAACGCAAAAACCCGCTGACTTTTGAGAGCTATGCCGAGCTGCGCGACATGTTCCGTGCCCTCGTCTACGTCAAATCGGTCAAGGCGATCATTATCACCGGCGCCGGCGGGAATTTCTGCTCCGGTGGTGATGTCCATGAAATCATTGGCCCGCTGGTGGGCATGGACATGCCCGAATTGCTGGATTTTACGCGCATGACCGGCGATCTCGTCAAGGCGATGCGCGATTGCCCGCAGCCGATCATCGCCGCCATTGACGGCGTCTGTGTTGGCGCTGGCGCGATCATGGCCATGGCCTCGGACCTGCGCATCGCGACGCCGGAAGCCAAATGCGCCTTCCTGTTCAACCGCGTTGGCCTCGCTGGCTGCGATATGGGCGCCTGCGCCATGCTGCCGCGCATTATCGGCCAGGGCCGCGCCTCGGAACTCCTCTATCTCGGCCGTTCCATGTCGGCCGAAGAGGGCGAGAATTGGGGCTTCTATAATCGCATCACAAGCGCTGATGCGCTGATGGACGCAGCCCGGGACTGGGCCGCCCGCATCGCCTCAGGCCCGAATTTCGGCAATGCGATGACCAAGAACCAGCTCAATACCGAATGGGATATGAGCCTGCACACCGCCATTGAGGCCGAGGCCCAGGCCCAGGCCATCTGTATGCAGACCAAGGACTTTGAACGCGCCTACACGGCTTTCATCGCCAGGCAGAAACCCGTCTTCGAGGGCAATTGAATGGCCGACCGCAGCTATCTCGACTGGCCCTTTCTCGAGGATGCCCACCGGGAATTGGCAACCCTCGCCGGCGGCTGGGCCGAGAGCCGGTTCGGCCCCCACGGCTTTGCTACCCATGACGATGTCGATGGAGATTGCCGCGCCATCCTGAAAGCGCTCGGCGAGTCCGGCCTGACCCGCTATTGCGTGCCGGCCGCCTATGGCGGCGCGACCGAAAGCCTCGATGTGCGCTCGCTCTGCCTGATGCGCGAACATCTGGCCTATCGCTGCGGCCTGGCCGATTTCGTGTTCGCGATGCAGGGGCTGGGTTCCGGCGCCATCTCGCTGTTTGGCTCCGAGGCCCAGAAACGGTCCTGGCTGCCCGGTGTCGCCGCTGGCGAACTGTGTGCCGCCTTCGCCCTGACCGAGCCGGAGGCCGGCTCTGATGTCGCCGCCATCGCCACCACCGCGACACCGGACGGCGATGGCTGGCGCCTCAGGGGCGAAAAGACCTTTATCTCCAATGGCGGCATAGCCGATTTCTACGTCGTCTTCGCCCGCACCGGCGAGGCGGCCGGCGCACGCGGGCTGTCCGCTTTCATCCTCGACGCCAACACGCCTGGCCTGAAAGTCGCCGAACGCATCGAGACCATCGCGCCACACCCCCTTGCCCGCCTGGTGTTCGAGGATTGCCATCTACCGGCCTCCAGCCTGATCGGCGCATCGGGTGCCGGCTTCAAGATCGCCATGGCAACGCTGGATGTGTTCCGGTCCACGGTCGGTGCCGCCTCGCTCGGCTTTGCCCGCCGGGCGCTTGACGAGGCGACAGGCCGCGCCACGACCCGCAAACTTTTCGGGGCCACCCTCGCTGACCAGCAGGGCGTGCAGACGCAATTGGCGGAGATGGCGCTCGATATCGATGCCAGCGCGCTATTGATCTACCGCGCCGCCTGGACCAAGGACACAGGCTCGGCGCGCATCACTCGCGAAGCGGCCATGGCCAAGCTTTATGCTACCGAAGCCGCGCAGAAGGCCATTGATACGGCGGTCCAGCTATTCGGCGGGCTGGGCGTGACCAAGGGGTCGGTGCCCGAAGCGCTCTACCGCGAAATCCGCGCCCTGCGCATCTATGAGGGCGCGTCGGAAGTGCAAAAACTCGTTATTGCCCGTCAGCATCTTTCGGAGTGGAAATAATGGTCTTCCGCGTTGATCGCCGTGTACGCTTTGCCGATGTCGATGCGGCCGGAATCGTCTTCTATCCGCGCTATTTCGAGATGATCAATGCCTGTGTCGAGGACTGGTTCGAGACCGGGCTCGGGCACGGTTTCGATGCCATGATCGTCAAGGGCAATCATGCCGTGCCACTGGCCAATATCGAGGTCGAATTCAAGGCACCCAGCCGTCTCGATGACGAGCTCGCCTTCAAACTGGTCGTCACCGAGGTCGGGCGCAGCTCCTTCAAGCTGACGATCAAGGCCTGGCATGAGGATGAAGTGCGGATGATCGCGCAGCTGGTTCTGGTCTATATCGATATCGAAAAGCACGCCCCGGAGCGGATTCCCGAGATCATGCGCGCCCGCATGCTCACCTTCCTGGAGGTCAAATAATGCAGATCCTGCTGCCGGCGGGCTGGCCGCGCCCGAAAGGCTATTCAAACGGCATCGCTGTCAGCGGCCGCCAGGTCTATATTGCCGGTCAGATTGGCTGGGATGAGCATGGTGTCATCGTCTCGGACGACTTCGCGGCCCAGTTTGAGCAAGTCCTGGAAAACACGCTCGCCATACTGGCCGAGGCCGATGCCGGCCCGGAGCATATCGTTCGCATGACCGGCTATATCACCAGCCGGGACGAGTATATCGCGGCCGAATCCAGGATTGGCAGCATCTGGAAGAATTTGATCGGGCGCAATTATCCGGCCATGGCCTTCGTCATTGTCGCGGGCCTGATCGAGCCGGGGGCGAAAATCGAGATCGAGACCACCGCGGTGGTACCGCTCTAGCGCCAGGCTCCAGAAGTCGGACACGTCGGGGAGGACGTCATGACGATGCAGACCAGTGGGCATATTGACAGTTTTACCCGCGAGCATTTGCCCGCCGCGTGCGACTGGCCGGAATTCTGCTTCGACAGTCCCGGCCTCACCTATCCAGGCCGCTTGAACTGCGCAGCCGAGCTCCTTGATCGCAATCTCGAAAACGGCCTGGGCGACAAGGTCGCCATCTATTCGTCCGCGCGCAATATCACCTGGTCGGACCTGCGCCGCGAGGCAAGCCGCATCGCGCATGTCCTGGTGGAAGACATGGGCCTGGTGCCGGGCAATCGCGTCCTCCTGCACGGACCCAATTCGATCGAACTGATCGCCAGCTGGTATGGCACCATCCTCGCCGGCGGTGTGGCCGTGATGACCATGCCCATGCTGCGTGCCGGCGAGATCGCCAAGGTCATCGCCAAGGGCAAGGTGAGCCACGCACTGTTTGACGCGGCACTGGCGCAGCCCGTGCGGGAAGCCGCCGCGCTCGAGCCGGGACTGGCGTCCATCCTCGCCTGGGGCCAGGACGGGCAGCTGGCCACCGCCATGGCCGCCAAGCCCGATAGATTCGCCGCCGCCGACACAGCGCGTGATGATATCGCCTTGCTTGCCTTCACCTCCGGGACCACCGGCGAGCCCAAGGCGTGCGCCCATTTCCACTCCAGCGTGCTGGCCATGGCCGACACTTTCGGCGCGACCGTCCTGAACCCCGATCCCGACGAGATTTATCTCGGCACGCCGCCTTTCGCCTTCACCTTTGGCCTGGGGGCCTGTGTCGTGTTTCCGGCCCGCGCCGGCCTCGCCACGGCCCTGCCAGACCGGCCCGGCTTCGAGGCATTGTGTGAGACGATCGAGCGCTTCGCGGTCACGACCCTGTTCACGGCACCCACAGGCTATCGGGCCTTGATGGGCTTGTGGGACCGCTTCGACCTGTCCAGCCTGCGCAAGGGTGTATCGGCGGGCGAGCATTTGCCGGCCGCGACCTCGGACGCCTTTCACGCTCTGAGCGGCATCCGCCTGATTGACGGAATCGGGGCCACCGAGATGATCCATATCTTCATTTCAGCCGCCGGCAGCGACATCCGCCCTGGGGCGACCGGCAAGGCTGTGCCCGGCTATCAGGCCCGGGTGGTGAATGCAGCGGGCGATCCGGTGGCCGATGGCGAAATCGGGCGGCTGGCCGTCAAGGGGCCGACGGGCTGTCTCTATCTCGACGACAAACGCCAGAAAACCTATGTGCAGAAGGGCTGGAACATCACCGGCGATCTCTATCGCCGCGATGAAGATGGCTATTTCTGGTATGTCTCGCGCGCCGATGATCTGATCGTCTCGTCGGGCTATAATATTGCCGGCCCCGAAGTGGAGCAGGCCCTCTTGCTGCATGATGCGGTGCTGGAATGCGCCGTTGTCGGCGCGGCCGACGCGGAGCGCGGCACCATCGTCAAGGCCTTCATCGTGCTGGCCGATGGTCATGACGCGCACGATGATTTGGTCGCCCGGCTCCAGGATCACGTCAAGGCGAGTATCGCGCCGTATAAATATCCGCGCGCCATCGAATTCCTCGCCGCCCTGCCCAAGACCCAGACCGGGAAGATTCAACGTTTCAAACTTCGCTAGCTTGGTATTAGGGTCGATCCGAATCCGGGGATTGATAAGGAAGTCTGCGATGCGCCAATTCTACGTCTTCATCAAATGCGAGCTGGGCCATACCTATGATGTCGCGGCCTCGCTGGTCGACAAGCTCGACGAAGCCCCCATGGTGCACTCGATCTCCGGCGCTTTTGATTTGCTGGCGCATTTCGCGATCGCCGATGATGCCGATATCGGCCGTTTCGTGAACGAGAAAGTCCAGACGATTCCCGGCATCAAGGACACGCAGACCATTATCTGCTTCAACGCATTCACGCGCGATCGCGGCCTCGGCTGACGCCAGGCCTGCCTGCGCTCATCCGGCGGATTTCTCATGCATTTTGGCGTCTTCGACCTGTTCAAGATCGGGGTTGGCCCGTCCAGCTCGCACACCGTAGGGCCGATGCTGGCCGCACGGCAATTCGTCGAGCGCGTGATCGGCACCCACGGGGAGGCCGGCATTGCCCGTCTTGAGGCCGAACTCTACGGCTCGCTCGCCCTGACTGGCCTGGGTCACGGGACTGACAAGGCGGTTCTGCTCGGGCTGGAAGGTTGTGACCCGTCCCGGGTCGACCCGGCGGAAATCCCGCAGAGGCTGGAGCGGATCCGCAGCGAACACCGCCTCACCCTGCCCGGCGGCCGCGCGATTGAGTTCTCCGAACGGCGTGATCTCCAGTTTCGCGGCGATATCCGCCTGCCCTTCCACTCCAACGCCATGAAATTCCGTGCCCTGGCCAGCGACGGGAGCGTCCTGCTGGAAGAGATCTGGTATTCAATCGGCGGCGGTTTCGTCATCGACGAACACGAGGCCGGACGCAATTCGGCCGCCGATGTCAAGGAAGGCGAGCCCTACCCGTTCAATTCCGGCGCCGAGCTGCTGGCGATTGGTGAGCGCGAAAACCTGTCGATTTTCCGCATCATGCTGGCCAATGAATGTGCGTTTCGCTCGGAGGCCGAAGTACAAGACGGGATCGAGACGATCTGGCGCACCATGGAGGCCTGCATTGATCGTGGCCTGCGTGAGGACGGAATCCTGCCGGGCGGGCTGAAAGTCAAACGCCGGGCGCCCAAGCTTTACAGAGACCTGTTGAATGAACAGACCGATCCGGCCGACGATCCGCTCGTCGCCATGGACTGGATCAATCTCTGGGCGATGGCAGTGAATGAGGAAAACGCCGCTGGCGGCCGTGTTGTGACCGCACCGACCAATGGCGCGGCGGGGATCCTCCCGGCCGTCGCCCGCTATTTCGACCGCTATCACCGCAACCCGTCCGATGATGAAGCCCTGCAGCGCTTCTTCCTGACGGCGGCGGCGATCGGTGCCCTCTACAAGAAGAACGCCTCGATCTCCGGCGCTGAAGCGGGCTGCCAGGGCGAGGTCGGCGTTGCCTGTTCCATGGCTGCCGGAGCGCTGGCCGCTGCGATGGGCGCCAATAATAACCAGATCGAGGATGCGGCCGAAATCGGCATGGAGCACAATCTCGGCCTGACCTGCGATCCCGTCGGCGGACTGGTGCAGATCCCCTGTATCGAGCGCAATGCGATCGGCGCCATCAAGGCGATCGACGCCGCGCGCCTCGCGCTACGTGCGACCTCGGCCGACATGAAGGTCTCGCTCGACCAGGTGATCGAGACCATGCGTCAGACTGGCGTCGACATGCAGGAAAAATACAAGGAGACCAGCCAGGGCGGTCTCGCCGTCAATGTTGTGGAATGCTGAGACGGCTGGAAACGCCATCGCGCAGGATTACCAGCTCGGCGGCTTCGGCGGGATCAAAGCTCGCAAACAGCCAGTTTGCCACGGCGCATTTCGGATTGTCCGCGCTCACGATAAGCGACCGCCCGGAAATCGCGGTCACCTCGTCACCCAGCCGCAATCCGGCACGGGCGGCGGCTGTGTCATCGAATAATTGCACGACGCGGATATCGTTGCCGACAAGCGCCAATGAATAGCCGGGTTCGGCCGGCGTCTGTGCCGGGTCACTATGGGCCTGGATGATGAATTGTCCGCCCGGGTAGTCCAGGGTCACGGCATGCGATCCGAGCATGCCCGCCCCGACGAGTGTCGGCGGGACAGCTCGCACCATTGCGCGGACCGGGTCCAGATCGGTGCCATCGAGACGGAAATCCGATAGCGTGAAGCGCGTCAGCGTCGTGACTTCGCCGCGCCCGCCAGCGGATTCGCCTTCATAACCGGTGCCTGTAACCCGGCTGCCGGCGCGGATAGCCTGCCGGACCGATGGTGCCTGCGCCACCTGGCTGAATAGCGCCACCTCGGCGCTGCTGCCCGTGTCAAACAAGGCCTTGTCCGACACGTCACCGACGGAATAATCGATGATGGGCGCGTGCGGGTAGCCAAAATCATACAGGCGCGTCGATGCGACAGCCTCAAGCTCCGGCAGCTCCATCAGGCTGGTGGCGATGGATAGTTCTGCGGCCCGGGTGTCGAAGCGCCACACACTCCCGGGAAAGAGTTCCGAACCGAGAATACCGGGACCGACCACGCAGGCCCCCATGTCGAGGGTGCTGAAATCATGGATCAGGACGGGGATGTCGTGAAACACTGCCGTGCCGACCTGCAGCGTCCGGAGGATCGCGAAGTCCATTGTCACTTCAGTACCATTGGCATCGCGGCCGGTGTTCTGGGCGACAGTTTCCAGGCCCAGCGCATCGGCAAAATCACGTGAAAGAATGGTCGGCGAGCCGCTGTCGAGGATGAATTCACCCGCCTCGCCATTGGCGAGCGCATGGATGAAGAGCTTCCCGCCCCGGGTCTCCAGATTGACCCTTGTGACCGCTTCAGTCCGTTCAATGCGGAGCGGCGCGGCCAGCAGGCGGGCCAGGTCCGTCTCCTGCGTCAGGCCCGGAGAAAAGCCCGCCAATATCAGGGCGAGCAGGACGAAGTGAACGAGGTTTCGCATGGCAGATTTCCGCGCGTGATTGCTGGCCCTGCGGGACTGGGAGACGGGTCCGGACAGTCTCGCCCCCCAATGTATCACGACCGGGCCTTCCCGCTAGCCGGATCAGGCATCCTCGCCCATTTCCTGAACCACACGTCCATCGCTCAGGGTTTCCGCGCCGGAGACCACGACGCGCTCGCCCGCCGCGACATCGCCGGCAATGGCGATATAGCCATTATCGCGCACGCCCGCCGTCACCGCGATCTGATGCGCAATATTGTCGGCATCGACGGTGAAGATGAAAGCCCCCGTCGAGCGCAGGATCACCGCATCATAGGGCGCGGCCAATTGCGTTCGCGGCGTCTCGGCGGGAAAGGCCGCACGGGCGGCCGAACCGACAATCCAGTCGGAACTCGCCAGATCGATCCGGACCTCGAAGGTTCGCGACACCGCATCGCCGACCGGAATGATGGCCCGGATGGGCGCTGTTGTGCTCCCGCCATCCCCCATCGTCAGGACGACCTCCTGACCAAGTCTGAGATAGGGCGCAATCGCGACCGGGGCCTGGGCGACGGCTTCCTTGTGATCGATATCGACAATGCGCACGATATCGCGGCCCGGTGCCGACAGCTCGCCCGCCTGGATGAGCCGTTCGACCACACGGCCGGCAAAGGGTGCGAGGATACGGGTGCGCTCCAGCTCCAGTTCGGCGCGGGACACGGCCGAACGGGCCTCGCGCACATCCTGCAGGGCCAGATCGCGCGCCAGCTCGACCTCGCGCAAACGGGTCGGCGGAACAGTTCCATTTCGCGCCAAACCCTCGAAACGGGCGGCCTCGGCGCTTTGATAATCACCATTCGCCGTGGCCCGGGCCAGGCGCGCCCGTGACTCGTCGAGGGCGATCCGGGCCTGGCGATCATCCATCTGCGCGATCAGGCCGCCAGCCTCGATCCTGTCACCCGCCTCGGCGATGAAGGTGATGCGGCCCGCCGCCTCGGCGGCGATCCGGGCATCATTGCGCGCCACGACACTGGCCGGTGTGGTGATCGTGCGCGCCATATCGCGTTCGACGATGGCGGCGCTGCGAATAATGGCCGGCGGCGGCCCGTCCTGGGCGACGGCCCCGGCGGGCATCAGGGTGAGAAGGCCAAGCCCGGCGAAGGCTGCGAGGAGTTGCGGTGAGAGTGTCATGGGTTCGGGTCCTTGTGACTTCGGTCTATTCGGCCGGAGCCAGGGCAGAAGATGCCAGGCGCGCCTGCTGGCGGCTTTCACCGAGGCGCAGAAGGCAAGGGATCAGGATCAGGGTGAAGACCAGGCTGACGCTCATTCCGCCGACGATCGCCGCTGCAAGACCGCGATAGATCGCACTGCCGACGCCAGGCACCAATAGCAGCGGGAGCATGCCCAGAAGGCTGGTCATCGTGCTCATGAAGATCGGCCGCAGCCGCATACGCAGCGCCTGTTCGACCGCATCGCGGCGGCTCAGACCGTCACGCTCGCCCTGACGGGTCTGATCAACCAGCAGGATGGCATTATTGATCACCAGGCCGAGCAGGATGACGAAGCCCATCATGGTCAGCAGATCGAGCGGCTGGGTGACCCAGATATTGAGAATCTGCAACATCACCACGCCGCCGACCCCGGCCAGGGGCAGGGAGACCAGCACCAGCGCTGCATCGCGCAGCGAGCGGAACATGCCGGCCAGGATCAGGAAGAGGATGATCAGCGCCATGCCCATATTTGTCGCCATGGTCATCTTGGCGCGCTCGAGGCTGTCGGCACTGCCGCCATAGGTCACAGAGCCATCCTCCGGCAGGGCGGCGCGGATCGCCGGCTCGACCTCGTTCTGGACGACGGTGAGGATTTCCTCGAGCGATTGCCCCTCCGGCTGATTGATATTGATCGTCACCGTGCGGCGCCGGTTGAGCCGCTGGATCCCGCCCGGGCCGACATCTTCGCGGATATTGATCAGATCACCGAGCGGCACGACGGCCCCGGATGGCGTGGCGATCGGCAAGCCCGCCAGCTGATCCGGCGTCTCCCAGCCATTCGAGCGCAGGATGATATTCATCCGGCTATCGCCATCAAAATATTCGCCGATGAACTGGCCATCACCAAGCATGGCAATCATGCCGGCCACATTGCGCCGTGCCCATCCGGCTTCCTGGATGCGGCGATCATCGGGGACCATGGTCAGGCGGGGCTGATTGTCCTGGGGCGGTGGATTGGCGTTGATATTCACGCCGGGAAACCGCTCGCGCAGGATAGCCAGCCCGGCATTCACCGCCCGCCCCCTTGCTTCGGAATCGGCGCTCTGCACATTGACCTGGATATTGCCGCCCTGGGAGAAGCCCCCGAACAGATCGCCCTGCTGGGCGAAGCCGATTACGTCGGGAATCCCCGTGATGATCTCCTCGCGAACAATCCGCTCCAGTTCCCCCACCCGGCTTTGATCAAGAACACGAATTCCGGCCGTCGCACCGCCGCCGCCCGGAAAGGTCCCGAAATAGTAATTGCGCAGCGCCGGCTCCCGCTCCCCGGACATGTAGGGCGCCAACCGCTCGATGACCGTCGCGGCCACTTCGGCTTCGATCCAGTCCATATTGGAGCCGGCCGGGAAAATGAAAAAGGCGTCGACCGCATCGCGCTTGACCGGCGGCAGATAGTCCATTTGCGGCCGGATCATCCAGGTGGTGGCGATCGGGATCGCGATCAGGCCGGCAATCACGCCCAGCCGGATGCGCGGATTGTCGCTGAGCGACAGAATACCCTCGGCAATCCGGTTGAGGATCGGTTGGCGGGTTACGGTCTGACGGTCGCGGATCCAGTATTTGGCCGCCACCGGGAGAATGGTCACAGCGACGATCATGGAAATGGCCACGCCGACGGCAATTGTGATCGCCAGGTCGGCGAAGAGCTGCCCCTCCACATCTCGGATGAAGATGATTGGCAGGAAGATCGCCACCGTGGTGACCGTCGAGGCCAGCAAGGCGCCCCAGACCTGGGTCGCGCCCTTCTCCGAGGCCGTGTCGGCATCCTCGCCCATTTCGCGGCGGCGGATGATATTCTCCAGCACAATAATCGCCGCATCCATCACCATGCCGGTGGCAAAGGCGAGGCCTGCCAGAGAGATCACGTTCAGGGAACGATTGAACAGGAAGAGCACGATCAGGGTCGAGAGCAGCGAAACCGGGATCGCCAGCGAGATGATCAGCGTGGCCCGGGAGCGCCGCAGGAACAGCCAGAGCCCGAAAATCGCCAGCCCGACGCCGAGCAGTAAATTGGTCCGCAACAGATCGATCGCCCGCATGATGAAGACCGAGGCGTCGAAGGATGGCGCCATGACGAGTTGCTGTTCGGCCAGGACAGTGGCGTTGATCTCGGCGACTTCGGCCTTCACCGCGTCCAGGGCTGCGAGCACATTGGCGCCGGGTTGACGGCGCACTTCAATGCCCATCGCCGGATTGCCGTTCTGATAGGTGAAATTCGTCCGCTCGCCGTAATTGACCTCAACCGTTGCCAGATCGCCCAGCCGTACCGGATTGCCTTCGCGCCAGACGACCACCAACTCGTCCATCTCGGCAGGCTCGAACTCACCCTCGAAACGCATCTGGTAGGAGCGGCGGCCGATCTCGGCATTGCCGCCGGAGACGTCCTGGTTATTGACGATCGCTGCGGAGATCTCCGGCAAGGTCACGCCCAGGGCCGCAGCGCGATAGGGATCGACCGTGATTTGAAGTTCTTCCGGCTGCTGGCCCCATCCGATCTGGACGCTGGCCACGCCGGGGATTGCCTCCAGGCGCGGCACGACCTGGTCTTCGATCAGGCTGGAATAATCATTGATCTCCCGCGGATTGCCTGGCAGGGCCTGGACGAAGAACCAGATCAGGCTTTGCTGTGCATCGCCGCCAAAGCCGCCAATATTCGGCCCGACCGCGTCGCGCGGCAGGGGCGGTAATTGCGACAGACGGTTGGAGATCTCGATCGCCGTCTGCGTCATGTCGGTTTCAAGCGCGAAGGTGAGATTGACGAAGGCGGAGCCCTCCCCGACGAAGACGCGCATTTCTTCCATGCCGGCGAGGCCGGCCAGCGCCTGCTCCTGCGGCTCGATGATTTCAGATTCCATTTCCTGCGGCGAGGCCGAGCGCCAGAAGGTCGCGATATTGACCTGCGGCTGCTGGGTGTCCGGAAAGAGCTGGATCGGCAGGCGCGTAAAGGCGACCAGGCCGAGAACCACAATCAGGGCAATGCCGACAAATACGGCAGCAGGATTGTTCAGTGACAGTCGTGTAAGTGGCATGTGCGTCTCCCTCGCACCTACCTCATACCCGCCGCGAACGTGCTAAAACGATGTAACAATGATTAAATATTGCTAAGGCGGCTCACGAGACAGTGAGCCGCCCCGATAATCAGCAGCGTCAGGCTGCTTCGTGCTTGAGGACGTGGTCGGTGACCGAGTATTTCGCCTCGGTCTGGCTGGCAACGAGCTCCAGCGACGCACCCGGTGCCAGTTCGATCAGCTCCAGACCGTCCGGTGTGACATCGAACACGCCCAGCGTCGTGATGATGCGGTCGACACAGGCCTGACCGGTCAGCGGCAGCGAGCAGGCTTTCAGGAGCTTGCTCTCCCCGGCCTTGTTGGCGTGATCCATGATCACCACGACGCGCTTGACGCCGGCGACCAGGTCCATCGCGCCGCCCATGCCCTTCACGAGCTTGCCCGGGATCATCCAGTTGGCGATATCGCCATTTTCCGACACTTCCATCGCGCCCAGAATGGACAAATCAATATGGCCGCCGCGGATCATGGCGAAACTGTCAGCCGACGAGAAATAGCTCGTCCGGCGCAGCTCGGTAATGGTCTGCTTGCCGGCATTGATCAGATCGGCATCGACCTCGTCATCATAGGGGAAAGGCCCCATGCCCAGCATGCCGTTCTCCGACTGCAGGGTGACGTCGATATTCTCGGGGATGTAATTGGCAACCAGGGTCGGGATGCCAATCCCCAGATTGACGTAGAAACCGTCTTCCAGCTCCTGTGCGGCGCGCCGCGCCATCTCATCGCGTGTCCAGGCCATCTTCAGTCTCCAGTTCTGTGCCGCAAGGCGGCCGGTGTCATTGTCTTGGTACGGTTCAGGCGATGCCGACTCATTGCGGCCGCACGTCGCTCATGCATTCGGCGGAATAGGCCTTTCGATAGCCCTCGCCATAACAGGCCAGAAATCCGTCCCCGACATTGAGGTTGGGGATGGCGCCATTCTCGAAGGGCGTCTGCAGCAGAAGGCGGGCATGGGCCGCATCCAGGGTCTCGCGGTCATCTCCCAGGAAGGCGATGGTGGCATCGACATAGCTATTCCAGTCGAGCCGGTCGCCCGGTCCATAGGGCGCGCCATAGGAAGCACGGAAGAAATCCAGCGCCCGTCCTGTCTCGCCGGCAAAGGCGAACATCTGGCCAGCATGAAAGCGCAGCACGCGGACCTGATACGTCTCCAGCGGCGCGTGGGAATAGAGCAGGTAATCCGCGATCAGAATGCCGGCGACCGACTGGCAGCCATCATCCTCGCCCAGTGGACGCCAGCCCTCACCCATGGTCTGGTCAAAGGCCTGATATTCCATCGCCAGATAAGCCGCGCGCTGGTCGGCAGAAATCTCGCAAACCGGTGCGGCGTCAGGCTGGGCCAGCGCGAAGAAGAGCGCGGCAATCATGCTCATGCACTCTCGCGCTGACGCACGGTACGCTGTTCGATACGTTTTTCGAATTCGCCGACGAAGACGCGCTGGACGAAAATGCCCGGCGTGTGGATGTGATCGGGATCAAATGAGCCCAGCTCGACGATTTCCTCGACCTCGGCGATGGTCACCTTGCCGGCCGTCGCCATCATCGGATTGAAATTGCGCGCCGTCTTGCGGAAGATCAGATTACCCTGCGGATCCGCCTTCCAGGCCTTGATGATCGAGACATCGGCCGTCAGGCCGGTTTCCAGGATATAGCTCTCGCCGGCGAATTTGCGTGCTTCCTTGCCTTCGGCGATCAGGGTCCCGACACCGGTCTTGGTGTAGAAACCGGGAATGCCGGCACCGCCGGCGCGAATGCGCTCGGCCAGTGTGCCCTGCGGATTGAATTCCAGCTCCAGTTCGCCGGCCAGATATTGCCGTTCGAATTCCTTGTTCTCGCCGACATAGGAGGAGATCATTTTCTTGATCCGCTTGGCGTCGAGCAAGACGCCGAGGCCGAAACCGTCAACGCCGCAATTATTCGAAATCACCGTCAGGTCCTTGACGCCGGTGGCGAGGAGCGCGGCGATCGAATTTTCCGGAATACCACAGAGGCCGAAACCCCCGGACATCACTGTCATGCCGTCAAAGACCAAACCGTCCAGGGCAGCCTTGGCGTCGGGAAATACCTTTTTCATCGGGACCTCAGTCGAAAGTTGATGTTCGGTTCATGTTTATATCGCAGACGCAGCAAAATACTAGCGCCTTCACCCCGGTTCGGGAATCGCCGGACGCCGTGCATCGATTTCGATCGCCAGGGCTCCGCCAAAAAAGACCGCATAGGCCGACCAGTAAATCCACAACAGGAAAACGACAAGCGCGCCCATCGAGCCATAAATGCCGAAATCGAGCACGCGGCTGACATAGATGGAAAATCCCTTGGACAGGCTCAGCCACAGACCGCAGGACACGGCGGCCGCGATCATCGATGGCACCCAGGCGATCGCATATTCACGCCGCCGCATTGCCATATGGTAGAGCAGTGTGAGCGCCGCGAACATGGTCAGCCCGGTCGCCGACCATTCATTGATCACCGAGCGTATATCGAGCGGCTCCAGGCCGAGCGCCTCGAATAATTGCCGCATGAAGACCGGGATCACCAACACCGCCAGATTCGCCGCCGTGATTAGCGCGCCGCCGATCAGCAGCGAGGTGATGGCGAGGAAATTGAAATGAATGACATTACGGATATCGCGATCTTCTGCGAGGTGGTTGAGCCCCGCGATCAACGCCTTGGCCCCGCGCGCCGCAGCAAACAGGGCAATCAGCAGGGCGACGGCACCGTTGAATGACAGCGCCGTGATCGGTGCTTCGGTAATGCGCCCGATCTGGCCCAGGACAAAGACCTGCGCGCCCTCCGGCATGATCTCGGCAAAGCGTGCAATCTGGGCTTCAGCGTCAGCGGTTGAAAAGGCCAGACCGTAGATCGAGATGCCCAGCGCGATGGTCGGGAACAGCGCCAGCATGCCGAAGAAGGACACGCCGCCGGCGAACAGCATGACATCGCGTGCCATGGAGCGGCTGATGGCGGCAATGATGATCTCCAGCCAGGGCGGGAGATCGAGTTTGATCTTCAACAAGCGCTTGATTGATTGCAGCATGGTGGCAGGAATAGGTCCGGTTCAAAGGGTTGCGATGCCTAATACGCCAAGATGGCGGTTTGCGCACCCTTGCTGTGAGGAGACACCATGTCATTTGGCAAAGCCGCCGATCTCTTGCGCCTGGCGCGCCTGGCCAGCGGCCATGTCGGCATCACGCTGAGCGATATCGAGGCTGAATTCGGGGTCGTGCGCCGTACCGCCCAGCGCATGACCGACGCCCTCGCCCAGACCTTTCCCGATACCGAGGATTATGTCGACGTCGACGGGCGCAAACGCTGGCGGGTGCCGCGGCGGCGGGTCGCCGAATTCTTCGCCCCGACCCCCGACGAGATCGCGACCCTGGAACTGGCGTGCGCCACGCTTGAGCATCAGGGACTACCGACCGAGGCCGGGCGGCTGCGATCCTTGCGTGAAACCATCAAGATCCTGACCCCTGACAAGCGTCATGCCCGGCTTGAGGCTGATGAAGAGGCGCTGCTCGAGGCCATGGGCCATGCCGCGCGTCCGGGCCCTCGCCCCGCCAGCGATCCGGCCGTCGACGCCGCCATTGCCGAAGCCCTCAAAGGCCCGTTCGCACTGGATATTCTCTATCGTGGCCGCCAGGACGCAGCCGCCATGCAGCGCCGGGTCGAGCCCTATGGTCTTCTGCTCGGTGCACGCCGCTATCTCGTCGCCCGCGACCCGTCCAAACCCGATGGCCATTTACGCCATTTCCGGGTCGAGGATATTGAACGCGCCGGCGTCACCGAAGACTGGTTCGCCCGCGATGAGGGCTTTGACCTGGAGACCTATGCCAGGCAGGCCTTCGGCGTGTTCCAGAACCAGGCAGAGTTTGGCGAGGTGGTCTGGAAATTCACCGCCCGCGCCGCACCGCATGCGGCGCGCTTTCGTTTTCATCCGGACCAGACGAGCGAGGAACAGGCGGATGGCTCACTGATCGTGCGCTTCTCCGCCTGCGGTTATCTGGAAATGTGCTGGCATCTCTATGCCTGGGGCGACCAGGTCGAGGTTCTGGCCCCGCCTGCCCTCGCCGCCATGGTCGCCGGCCACCGGCGCGATGACTTCCCCGGCTTTCCCTGATCGCTCAGCGCACGGCGATCCGCACGGATTCCGATGGCAGCCAGGACGGCATGGAGTGTCCGTCAGATGCCGACATTGCCAGGCGGTAGCCCTTGTGCAGATAGCGGCAGACCGAGCGCAGATCCTCGACATGGAGGCAACTGATATCATCGCCGGGCTGTTGCATGCGGAAATAGCCGTCACGAAAACGGTGCGGGGCCATTGAGCGCAGTGCGCCGCCGGCGCCTTCGACATAGGCATTGATTGCGATTGCCATGATTGATCTCCATCCGATTGGCTCGTTGGACATCATCATGGATCGCGCGGGCGACAAAAACAGTCACCCGCCTGACCGGGTGCTGTCTCGCGCCATCTCAGGCCCGAAAAAGTGAGACGCCGGTCGTTGGGGGCGACCGGCGTCTCGGGGTATCGTATTGCTACGAAGAGAAGCGGACGTGCGAGGGACAAGGGTGTCCGCTGATCTCGAGGAAGAGAATGCCCGTCAGCCCCTGAACCCGGCATGAACGCATTCAGTCATCTTCATGATCGACGAAACAGACCCTTGTTTCAGCCGCTTACCTTCCAATCCTCGAGAATGGCGTCGCGATCGGCGCCGGGTTTGGATGCCGCGCCCTGCACCGCGCCTGGCGTGCGCGAGAAGCGCGGTGCGGGTGCCGCCTGGCGCACACCGTCGATCTCAACATAGACACCGCGCTGCGCCATGTGGGGATGGTCCGGCGATTCCGCGTAATTCAGGACCGGTGCGAAACAGACATCCGTGCCCTCGAGCAGGTCACACCATTCATCGCGCGTCTTGCCGAGGAATATCTTCGCCAGCCGCGCCTTGGCAGCCGGCCAGTCCTCGCCGCTCCAGCTGGGCGGCATCGAGGCCGGGTCGATCCCGAGCTTGTCCATCAGCTGGGCATAGAATTGTGGCTCCAGCGGGCCGATCGAGACATGGCCGCCATCGGCGCAGGCATAAACGCCATAGAAATGCGCGCCGCCATCGAGCAGGTTTTCGCCGCGCCTTGTATTCCACAACCCCATCGCCGCGAGTTGGTGCTGCGACGCCATCAGCGAGGTGGCGCCGTCGACGATTGCGGCATCAACCACCTGGCCTTCGCCGGTGGCGCGGGCGTGCACCAGGCCTGCCATGACACCGAAGGCGAGATACATGGCACCGCCCCCGAAATCGCCGACCAGATTGAGCGGCGGCACCGGTGTCTCCGGTGTGCCGATGGCGCCGAGAGCACCGGTCAGCGAGATATAATTGATGTCATGACCCGCTGCCTGGGCGAGCGGACCGGTCTGGCCCCACCCGGTCATGCGGCCATAGACCAGTGCCGGATTGAGCACGAGTGCCGCATCGGGCCCGAGACCGAGCCGCTCCATCACGCCGGGCCGGAAGCCCTCGATGAGGATTTCCGCCTTGGCGATCAGATTACGGCAAATCGCCAGATCGGCCTCATCCTTCATATTCAGCGAGATCGAACGGCGCCCGCGCGCCAGCACTTCACTGGCCCCGCCGCCATGAGCGCCGGGCCGGTCGATGCGCACAACATCGGCGCCCATATCGGCCAGCATCATGGCGCAGAAGGGCGCCGGACCCAGCCCAACAAATTCCAGTACTTTAACCCCTTTTAGAGGTCCTTGCGCTTTCATGGGAACTTCCTTGCGAATCGGCGGTTTCGAAAGCGTGGCACTTGTGACAAACTCAAGAAACACCAAATCATCGGTGTCTGCGGCAGGGGGACGCATGGGACGCGAATTGAACGTCCTGTTATTCGGGAATCCCGACCGCGTGGACGGTCTGGGGCGAGCGCTCGACTCCTTCACCCTCAGCACCCGGACCATCCGCGGCGACAGCCCGCCCGCGCGCAATCCGCGCCATTGGGCCTGTAGCGTCATCCTCGCCGACAGCGACCGCGATGTCGCCGATGGTCTGGCCGCCTTGCAGAATTTTGCGCCGGGCCGCCGCCCGGTCATTGTCGTGCATCCAGGTGCCCTGTCAGACAATGATGCGGTCGATTCCTGGATCCGCGAGCCCACCCTTCCAGTGCAGATCGCGGCGCGGGTCCGCGCCCTCACCCGTCTGCATGCGATGGAAGAAGTGGCGAAGCGCCGCACGGCAGTCACCGCTCTGTATGGTGATCGTGGCCGCAATCTCGACCCGGTCGATCCAGCGCCTTGCGTCCTTTATGTTGGCGACGCCTCGCCGCGCTTCATGGCCTTGCAGCACATCCTCAAGGGCGCAGACGCGGAACTGGTTGGCGCTTTCTCATCCTATTCCGCCTTTGACTATCTGCATGAACGCCCATTCGATGCCGTCGTGCTCAATGCCACGGGCAAGCGCGATGTCGCTTTCACCATTTCCTCGGCGATGCGGCGCAATGCGCGGCTGTATCATACACCCGTGCTGCTGATGGGCGCCGATGATGATCCCGAAAATGCCGAAGAAGCCTATGCGCGCGGCGTCTCGGATATCATTGCGCCTGGCACGACCGATGAGGAAATGCATGGCCGGATCCTGGCTCTGGCCGCGGAACGCCGGCGGCGGCGGCGGGCAAAAGCCGCGCTGGAAGCCTGCCGCGAACCGCGTACTCTGGACATCGAGACCGGCCTGTTCCACGCCGCCTTTATCACCTCGCACCTGCAGGACCTGATCCACGCCGTCAGCCGCGACGAAATTTCACTGTCAGTCCTGGCACTTAAGGTGGTCTCGCCATTGTCCGATGACGGCGCCGATGCAAACGCGACGGAAAAGGCCAAGCGCCAATTCGCCGCCATGCTGCGCCATCTTCTGCGCACTGAAGATGCTGCGGCCCGGATCGGACCCGATACTTTCCTCGCCATTCTGCCCTTTACCGACACGGCGGGGATTGATTGCGTCGCCACACGCGTCGCCGCGATCGCCGATTGCACGGCCTTCGAGAGCGAGGATCCGTTACAGCCCTTCCGGCTCAGCGTGCTGTCAGCATCGGTCGAATTACGGCCGGACGAGGCCGCCGAAGCGCTGATCGACCGTGCCGTCGCCCAATTGCGGCGCAATGACCCACTGGCCGCGCTGGGCTAGCCGGCCGCCGCGCCCTGACTGGCGGCTCGCACCGCAAGATCGGCAAGCGGACTCATGGCCCGCTCGATGGCGCGCAGCCGGTCATCCGGCGCGTCCCATTCGGCCCGCAGAACCAGCTTGTGATCCGGACGAACCTTGAACAGGCCCTGGTTTTTCGAGATATGCTCGACCAGTCCGACGGGGTCGATGAATTTGTCGCCGCGGAAATGGATCACGGCGCCCTTCGGCCCGGCATCGACCTTTTCGACCCCGGCCCGCTTGCACAGCGTTTTCACCGCCACGACCCGCAACAGCGTCTCGACTTCTGACGGCAGGGGCCCGAAACGGTCAATCAGTTCCGCGGCAAAGCTCTCGCGATCGGTCTTGCTGTCGAGCGAGGACAGGCGGCGGTAGAGCTGCAGCCGGACATCGAGGTCTGAAACATAATAATCCGGAATCAGAACGGCACCGCCGGCATTGATTTGCGGCGTCCATTCGCCCTCATCATGCTCCTCGCCGCCCTCGCGCAATGAGGCCACGGCCTCCTCGAGCATGGACTGGTAGAGCTCCACCCCGACATCCTTGATATGGCCGGATTGTTCCTCGCCGAGCAGATTGCCGCCGCCACGCAGATCGAGATCGTGCGACGCCAGGGTGAAGCCGGCACCGAGCGCGTCGAGTGAGTGCAGGACTTTCAGCCGCTTCTCGGCTCCATCGGAAAGTTTCTGCCGCGCCGGCGTTGTCATATAGGCATAGGCGCGCGTCTTGGAACGCCCTACCCGGCCGCGCAGCTGGTAAAGCTGGGACAGGCCGAAACGGTCGGCGCGGTGGATGATCAGCGTATTCGCGGTCGGGATATCGATGCCGGACTCGATGATCGTCGTCGACAACAACACATCATACTGACCCTCGTAAAACGCCGTCATGATGTCTTCCAGCTGCGTCGCCGCCATCTGGCCATGCGCCGCCACGAAGGAGACTTCGGGCACGGATTCGCGCAGGAAGGTGATAATCTCCTCGAGATCGCTGATCCGCGGCACGACGAAGAAGGCCTGGCCGCCGCGATATTTCTCGCGCAGCAGGGCTTCGCGGATCGTGACCGTGTCGAAGGGTGCGATATAGGTGCGCACGGCGAGGCGGTCGACCGGCGGCGTCGCGATGATGGACAGGTCGCGAATCCCGGTCAGGGCGAGCTGAAGCGTGCGCGGGATCGGCGTCGCGGTCAGGGTCAGCACGTGCACGTCGGCGCGCAATTCCTTGAGCCTCTCCTTGTGCTTGACCCCGAAATGCTGCTCCTCGTCGACGATCAGCAGGCCGAGATCGGCAAACTTCACCGTCTTGGCCAAAAGCGCATGCGTGCCGATCACGATCTCGACCTTGCCGTCGCGCAACTCATCCTTGGTCGCATTGGCCTGTTTGGTCCCGACCAGACGCGATAATTGCCGCACCTTGACCGGCCAGCCGCGGAAACGATCGACAAAGGTCTTGAAATGCTGACGCACGAGCAGCGTTGTCGGCGCCACCACCGCGACCTGGCGGCCGCTCATGGCGACGACAAAGGCTGCGCGCAGGGCGACTTCGGTCTTGCCGAAACCGACATCGCCGCAAATCAACCTGTCCATCGGGCGCCCGCGTGCCAGATCGCCGAGCACGTCCTCGACCGCATTGAGCTGGTCGTCGGTTTCGGCAAAGGGGAAGGCGGTGCAGAACTCGTCCCAGCTGCCATGTTCCGGCACAATCGGATCGGCGGTGCGGGCCAGGCGTTTGGCGGCGATCTTGATCAGCGCATCGGCCATGTCGCGCAAGCGCTTCTTGGCTTTCGCCTTGCGGGCCTGCCAGGCAACCCCGCCAAGCTTGTCGAGCTGGGCCGTATCGCTGTCGGCGCCATAGCGCGACAAAAGTTCGATATTCTCGACCGGGAGATAGAGCTTCGCGGCACCGGAATATTCCAGCTCGAGGCAATCATGCGGCGCGTCCTGCACCGGCAGGGTTTTCAGGCCGATGAAACGGCCCAGCCCGTGATCGGCATGGATGACCAGATCGCCGGGCGACAAGGCTCCGGCCTCGACGATGATATCGGAGGATTTGCGCCGCCGGCGTGGCCGTGCCAGGCGGTCACCGAGAATGTCCTGCTCGGAGAGAATGGCAATGGTCTCGGTCTCGAAACCGCGCTCGACCGGCAGGATGGCCCGCAGGACGGCTTTCGGCGGAGCCTTCGCGACTTCGTCCCAGTGCTCGACGGCGATGATTTTGCCGACGCCATGATCATTGAGGACCGAGGCCAGGCGATCGGACGCACCTGCGCTCCAGGAGGCGAGCACGACGCGCTTGCCCGATTTGACCAGCGCCTGGACATGGCGCGCCGCGGCATCGAAGACATTGGTGTTTTCTGCGGCCCGTTCGGCGGCGAAGATCCGCCCCTGCTTGCCACCGACATCGATCGTCTGTGCTCCAGCTTCGTTGAAGGCGGTGAAACGGCGCACGGTCCGCCCGCTCAGGGTCTTGGCCCACTCGGCCTTGGCGAAATAGAGCTGGCTGGGCGGCAGGGCACGATAGGTCGGCGCCGACAGGCTGGACTGATGCGCGGTCTTGCTCGCTTCCTGGCGGGCATCGAAATAATCGGTGACCTGTTTGGCGCGCTCGGCAAAGGCATCATCGGCGAGATGATCAATCGCGATCAGGGCCGTGGCGGGCAGATAATCGAAGGGCGTCGACAGCGCGTCATGGAAAAGTGGCAGCCAGTGCTCGACCCCGGCCGGCCGCGCCCCGGCGCTGACCGCCTCATAGATCGGATCCCCGCCCTTGGCGGCACCGAAACTGCGCACGAAGGCAGCACGAAAATGCGAGATACTGGCTTCATCGAGCAGGACCTCACTGACTGGATTGAACTCGATCGCGGTCAACTGGCGCAGGGAACGCTGGGTTTCCGGATCGAAGGAACGGATTGATTCCAGCGTATCGCCGAAGAAATCCAGCCGCACCGGTTCCGGCGCGCCCGGCGGATAGACATCGATCACCCCGCCGCGCACAGCATAATCGCCCGGCTCCATCACTGTGGCCGCACGGGCATAGCCGTTGATGGTGAAATGCTGTTTGAGCATCTCGACATCAACACGATTGCCCGGCCGTGCGATGATCCCGGCCAGCGCCAGCACGTCTTTCGGCGGACAGCGCTGGGCCATGGCATTGACGGTGGTGACGATCAGGCAGGTGTCCGGCAGATCGCCCGAAGCGAGCCGCGCCAGGGTGGCCGCCCGCCGCGCCGCGACGCGCGGTGATGGCGAGATGCGGTCATAGGGCTGACAGTCCCAGGCCGGCAGGCGCAGGATTTCGAGACCCGGCGCAAAGAAATGCAGTTCCGAGACGAAGGCCGCCGCACGGCTGTCATCACGCGCAATGAAGACATTGACGCCGCGCCGCAGCCGCGCCGTATCGGCAAATACCAGCGCGTCGAGGCCTTCCGGAGCACCGCAAACGGTGGCGGGACCCTGAACCCGGGCAATCATCTCAATTTCGGACATATCGCCAGTCTTTGGGTCAGGAGGGCTTCGGTTCTGGTCGTTTTCGGTTCTTGCGGGCTTCAGATCTTGGGACCGTCGCCAAAGGCCGCGTCGCGATCGACACGGAAAGTCTTGAGGCCATCCATGACCGGCGTGTCGAATTCGGCCGGGGTCGGCGCGCTGCCGATCACCCAGCTGTAGATGTCGGCATCGAGCTGATCCAGCAGCTTGTCAAAATCAGCGACCTCGGATTCCGGCATCGTATCCAGCATCTGGTCGGCATAACGGCCCAGGATCAGGTCGGCTTCCTTGAAGCCGCGCCGCCAGGCCCGGATGCGCAGTTTCTTGCGGCGATTGTCGAGTGTTTCGGTCATGGTGGCGGATATAGTCGGTGAATGAGGCCGCGTCGACCAGTGGCAGATGCAGAAGTTGGCGCTAGAGTGCAAGACCATGCGACCCGAAATCCTCTTTCCCCTGTTCCAGGACGTCATCGCCCTGCCCGGTATTGGCCCGAGACTGGCCGCCCTGCTGGCGAAGGCGGCGGGGCCGCGCGTCAAGGATGTCCTGTTCCAGCTGCCCACCGGCCTCGTCGATCGCAGCCAGACGACCTCCATCGCCGAGGCGCCGGATGGCGAGATCACCACCCTCACCGCCAAGGTTGAGGAACACATTCCCAGCTCACGTCAGGGCAAGCCCTACAAGGTTCGTCTGTATGACGGCACCGCTTTCATGCACCTCGTCTATTTCCATTCCCGCCGGGAATATCTCGAGAAAATCCTCCCCGTCGGGGAAACGCGAATCGTCTCCGGCCGTGCCGAACGCTTCGGCGCAGAAATCCAGATGGTGCATCCCGATCTGGTGATGAGCGAGGAAGAGGCCGCCGACACCGCCCTGCTCGAGCCGGTCTACCCACTGACGGCCGGACTGACGGCCAAGGTGATGCGCAAATCCGCCGCCGGCGCGCTGAGCCTGCTGCCGGTCCTGCCCGAATGGCAGGATGAAGCCCTGTGCGATGAGCACGGCTGGCCCGATTTCAAGACGGCGATGACCGCAGCGCATCACCCGCAAACCGCCGCCGATCTGGAACCCCTGCATCCGGCGCGTGAACGCCTCGCCTTCGACGAGTTGCTGGCCCATCAACTGGCGCTGCAACTGGCCCGCGCACGGCGCAGGGCACTGCCCGGGCGCAGTCTGGGAGGCGATGGAGCGCAGGTCGAGGCTGTCCTCAGCCATGCCCCGTTCGAACCGACCCGCGCCCAGAGCCGGGCCTTTGCGGAGATCCGTGCCGACATGCTGGAGCCGGTGCGCATGACGCGCATGCTGCACGGCGATGTCGGCGCCGGCAAGACCTTCGTCGCCGCCCTCGCCGCCGCCCAGGCTGCCGAGTCCGGCTGCCAGACCGCGATCATGGCGCCAACAGAAATCCTCGCCCGTCAGCACGCCAAGACGCTGACCGCCCTGCTCGGGTCTGCCGGTTTGCGCGTGGCCATCCTCACCGGGCGCGACAAGGGCAAGGCCCGCACCGAAATTCTCGAACAGATGCGGACCGGTGCGGTCGATGTCGTCTGCGGCACCCATGCCCTGTTCCAGGACGCGGTCGAGTTTGCCGATCTCGCCCTGGTCGTGATCGATGAGCAGCATCGCTTTGGCGTCTCCGACCGTATGCGCCTGACCGCCAAGGGGCACCGTCCCGACACGCTGGTGATGACCGCAACCCCGATCCCGCGCACGCTGGCGCTGGCCGTGCATGGTGATCTCGATGTCTCGCGGCTCGATGAAAAACCGGCCGGCCGCATCCCGCCCGACACGCGCCTGGTGCCGATGGAGCGGCTCGACGATGTCGTGGAAGGCGTGCGCCGCGCCATCGCCAAGGGCGACCGGGTCTATTGGGTCTGCCCGCTGGTCGAGGAGTCTGAGGTCTCTGAACTCTCCGCCGCCGAGGATCGTTGGCGGCATTTGCGCGCGGCACTGGGTGATGAGCGCGTCGGACTGATCCATGGCCGGATGAAAGCCACCGAGAAAGAGAGCGTCGCCCTCGCCTTCCGCGAAGGCCAGATGGATGTGCTCGTGGCGACAACCGTGATCGAGGTCGGCGTCGATGCGCCCGATGCGACGGTGATGATTATCGAGCACGCCGAGCGTTTCGGCCTGGCGCAATTGCACCAGTTGCGTGGCCGGGTCGGGCGCGGTGAAAAACCCTCCTCCTGCCTGCTGCTATACAAGGGGCCGATCGGGGAAACCGCCAAGGCGCGTCTGGAAATGATGCGCGAAACCGATGACGGCTTCATCATCGCCGAGGAGGACTGGCGCCTGCGCGGGGCCGGCGATCCGCTCGGCCTGCGTCAAAGCGGCCTGCCCGATTTCGCCCTGGCCCAGCTGGAGGCGCATGGGCACCTCATCGCCCTGGCCAATGACACCGCCAAACTGGCCGTTCACCGCGATGCCGAACTGACGACACCGCGCGGCGAAGCCCTGCGTACCCTGCTCTACCTGTTCGAGCAGGATCGCGGCATCAGACTGCTCAAATCCGGTTAGGGGGCGGCATTGGGCGCAGCCGTCACGTCAGGCGGCAGGTTGTCGCGAACCGTCTTGGGCAGTTTGTCAGCCGTGACCATACCGAAGGAAATGATCAGCTTGGCGGCCTCCTCGACGGACATGTCGACATGGATGGTGTTGGCGCGCGGCGTATAGAGCAGGAAGCCCGAGGTCGGATTGGGCGTGGTCGGCACGAAGAGCCCGATCACATCATCTCCGATCACCTCCTGCATCGCGCCGCGCCCTTCGGCCGAGACGAAGGCGACCACATATAGGCCCTTCATCGGGTATTCGATCAGCACGACTTCCTTGAAGGAATTGGTCTTGCCGGAGAAGACCGTTTCGACGATCTGCTTGAGCGCGCCATAGACATGGCGCACCAGCGGCACGCCATCAACCAGGCGCTCGCCCACCGAGATCAGGGTGCGGCCGAACAGATTGGCCGCCAGTGCACCGACCATGGTCAGCAGGACCACAGCGATCACCACTCCCAGGCCGGGAATGGTGTAATCGCCCGGCAGATAATTTTCCGGATTATACCGCGCCGGGATCAGCGGCTTGACGACATTGTCGACGAAACCGACAAAACTGATGATCAGGAAGAGCGTGACACCGAGCGGGGTCGCGATCGCGATCCCGGTCAGAAAACTGTTGCGAAGCCATCGAAACATTGTGTTCGTGCACCCAATCTGCGCGGTTCACGCGCCCGGCCGCCCTGCCCTCAGACCGGGTTACAATACGTGAAGCCCCCGACCGCGCCAACCGGTTGCACACAAGCAAGGAGCCGGGGATGATAGGGTCCGGTTTCGATGGAGTTATTGTGAGCGTGAACCTTATCGCCCGACACGCCTTCCTGTGGGTCTGTCTCGCCCTGGCCGCACTCCTGCTTGCCGCTGGCTGGGTTTTGCGTGACCAGGTCTATCGCACCTTCCAGGACCCGGGCGTTCCGTTTCAGACCTATTCCCCGCCCGCCGGTGCCGATTACGCCGAGGCCGAGGGCTGGTATGCCCGTGAGGGGTTCAACAATGCCGATGAACCCGCGGTTTTCTTCGTCCATCCGACTACTTATTCCGGCGGCGCCAACTGGAATGGCCAGCTGGACAAACCCAGCTCGGTCGAAGCCGTCACCCAGGTGGTCCTGCCCAATTACGCAGCCCCTTTCGCCAATGCCGGCGCGCTCTATGCCCCGCGCTACCGGCAGGCCTCGCTATATGCCTTCATGAATAATCGCGAGGACAGTCTGCGCGCCCGCCTGTTTGCCTATGACGACATCCAGCGCGCATTCGACGCCTTTGCAGCGCAAATCGGCGAGACGCGCCCCATCATCCTGGCCGGCTATGGCCAGGGCGGGCTGGACGTGCTCGGCCTGTTGCTCGACCGGATGGCCACGAATGACGCACTTCTGACCCGCCTGGTCGCGGCCTATGTGATCGAATCCCCGGTGCCACTGGACCTCTTCGCAGGCCCGCTGCAGGCCATCCCGCCCTGCGTCACACCGGAGGATGTGCGCTGTGTCTACGCCTTCACCTCGGCGATGGCGTCCGAAGAGGGCCGGATCCATATCATCACCGAACGCGCGATGAGCTGGACGCCCGACGGCCGGCTCGATTTTGTCGATGGGCGTGGCCTGCTCTGCGTCAATCCGCTCCTGTCGGCCGTGAGCAATGAATACGCGTCGGCGCGCCAGCACCGCGGCGGCGTGGCCGCAGAGGGGCTCGACCCTGACGCCGTTCCCGCGCCTATCCCGGCCCAGACCGGAGCACAATGCGCCGATGGTGTGCTCTTCTTCGAACAGCCGCGTTCGCGCGCCCTGCATCGTCCACGCCGCCTGGTCGAGGATTACCGCTTGCCGCCCTTCAACCTGTTCTACGAGGATCTGCGCTTCGACGTCGCCCGCAGGAGTTTGAATCTGGCCACGATCCTACAGGATGAACGCCAGTGGGCGCCCGCCTTCGATGCGCCAGAGGCGATCGAGGACGCGCCCGTGGTCGCCATTCCGGACCGCCGCCGCTTCTGACAGTTGTGAACTAGACACGCTTGGCGATGGCGTCGAATTCCAGCAGGGTATTCAGCAGGCCTTCAAACTCATTCAAGGGCACCATATTCGGGCCATCCGAAGGCGCATTGTCCGGATCAGGATGGGTTTCCATGAAGACGGCGGCGACCCCTATGGAGACGGCCGCACGCGCCAGGGTCGGCACGAATTCGCGTTGTCCGCCCGAAGTCGTGCCCTGACCGCCCGGCTGCTGCACCGAATGGGTGGCATCAAATACGACCGGGGCGCCAAAGCTCGCCATGATCGGCAGGGACCGCATATCGCTGACCAGGGTATTATAGCCAAAACTGGCGCCGCGTTCACAGGCCATCACATTGGGATTGCCGGCGCCGGCGATTTTCTCGAGCACATTCTTCATGTCCCAGGGCGCCAGGAACTGGCCCTTTTTGACATTGATCACCTTGCCGGTCCGGGCGGCAGCGACGAGAAGGTCGGTCTGGCGGCACAGAAAGGCCGGAATTTGCAGCACATCGACGGCCTGGGCCGCGATCGCGGCATGCTCGGCGGTGTGAATATCTGTCAGCACCGGCAGGCCGATGCTTTCGCGGATCTCGGCAAACACCGGCAATGATGCTTCAAGCCCCATGCCGCGCTGGCTATTGACGCTGGTGCGGTTGGCCTTGTCGAAGGAGGTCTTGTAGATCAGGCCGATGCCGAGCCGGTCGGAGATGGCGCGCAATTCGGAAGCGACTTCCAGACCGTGCTGGCGGCTTTCCAGCTGGCAGGGGCCGGCGATGATGGTGAGCTTGCGGGCATTGCCGATCTCGATCGGATCGCGGCCGGGCCTGGGCAGGGAGATGACGGCATTAAGCTGGCTCACGAAGATATCCTCTTGAAGCGTGCGACCGGCCCTGGTGCGGCCGATGTCATTGATGGCGTTCGCCACTGATCCGGTATCTGGTGTGGCGCGTACCAAGTTCAACCCGTTATCTGTCCACAGGGCTTCCATGGCAACCATTTCCGCCACCGACGCAGCGCTCGTCTGGTTTCGCCGCGACCTGCGCCTCGCCGATAATCCCGCGCTGCACGCCGCCGTCCAGACGGGCCGGCCGCTCATCCTGGTCTTCATCGACCAGCGCGACCGCGCCCTGGGCAGCGCTCCCGGTGAGGCGGCAGACTGGTGGCTGCAGGGCTCCCTGACCCGCCTGGCGCAGGACATGGCGCGCCGGGGCGGACAATTGACGCTGCTGCGCGGCGACCCGGCAGAACTCATCCCGGAGCTCGCGCGCCAACACGGTGTCGCCGAGGCGTTCTGGAATCACTCCGGCGAACCTGACATCAATGCCCGCGACCGTGTGATCGCCGCTTCGCTTCAGGGTGCCGGTACCCAGCCGCATGCCCTTGCGGGCACAAACTTGATCAACCCCCTCGCCCTTCTGACCGGCGCCGGAACGCCCTATCGGGTGTTCGGTGCGTTCTGGCGCGCCGCGCTGCGCGATCTTGCGCCCGGGACAGCGCTGCCCGCCCCCGAGCGTCTACCAATGGCGGCCGGCCAGCCAGCGGGTGCGGCGCTGAGGGATTGGGTCCTGCGTCCGTCGAATCCCGACTGGGCCTGCGGCCTTGATGCTGAGTGGCGGCCAGGCGAAGCGGGCGCCGCAGACCGGCTGGACCGATTTCTCGCGGACGCCCTGCACGACTACGCCGATGGCCGCGACCGGCCGGACAAGCCCGGCACCTCCATGCTCTCACCGCATCTGGGCTTCGGGGAAATTTCCCCGCGACAGATCTGGCACAGCGTGCAGACGCAACTCGCATCGGGCACCGGATTCCAGGCCGGCGAGCGCTTTCTGGCCGAAATCGGATGGCGCGAATTTGCCTATTATCTCCTGTACCATTTCGACGATTTGCGGACGGCAAATTTCAACCGGGAATTCGATCATTTCCCCTGGCGCCGGGATGCCGCAGGCCTGGCGGCCTGGAAAAGCGGACAGACCGGGATTCCGATGGTCGATGCGGGCATGCGGCAATTGTGGGCCACGGGCTGGATGCATAACCGGGTGCGGATGGTGTGCGCCTCCTTCCTGGTGAAGCATTTGCGCTGCGACTGGCGTGACGGCATGGCCTGGTTTGAACACACACTGGTCGATGCCGACCGCGCCGTGAACGCCGCCAGCTGGCAATGGGTGGCCGGCTCCGGCGCCGATGCGGCACCCTATTTCCGTATCTTCAACCCGATCCGCCAGGGCGAACGCTTCGACCCGGAAGGCCGCTATGTGCAGAAGTGGGTTCCGGAACTGGCCGCGCTGCCGGTGCGCTGGATTCATCAACCCTGGAAAGCGCCGGCCGAAATCCGTCAGTCGGCCGGTCTGAAGCTGGGGGCCGGTTATCCATTCCCGATCTGCGACCTGGCGACCGGCCGCGATGCGGCCTTGTCGGCCTATAAGGAGATGAAAGAGGGCAGTGCCAACGCGCCGTCAGCCTAAAATGATCAGCCTAGAGCAATACGTAGCGGACCGACTGCCCGTCGACTTCAAACTCGCACCCGATCCATTCGCCGTCCTCATCATACCAGAGATCGACGCTCAGGCTTCCGGTCATCCGGACACCGCGCGCCGCGACCGCGCCACGGCTGGTGAAGATTTCCCGGCGGCCGAGTTCGGTGATCGTGACGGCCATCGGCTCGCCGGTTTCTGTGTTGAGGATTTGCTCCGTACCCGCCTCATAGCCCCGCCAATGGCTTGACGGGATCAGGTTGGCAAAGGCGCTGCCGCGGTCCAGATCAATCGTGTACTCGCGGCCATTTCTCAATGTATTGCCGGCAAGCGAGATCAGATCATCGCCATCCCAGGCTTCCTCGATGCTTTGTTCATAGCGGAACACAGTCAGCGGACCGAACCGGACTGTCAGCTCGATCTCGGTATCAACCCGGAGTTCCCCGGAAGGCGAGCGCGTGAAACTGACGCGATGCTCACCGAACGGGGTCCCATTGCGCAGAACCTGGAAATGGATGTCCGCCGGCTCCGGCAGGTCCGCTGCATACGCTGTGTCGACGGCGAACATGGCAGCGCAAAAGCCTGCTATCGTGAAGACTTCCAAGATTGATCTCATTGCTGGTTTACGCAGCTCCCGCGCGGCCGGATCACAATCGCCATTGATAGCCCTTCGCGTCAGGCTGCACGCGCCGCAAGAGGATACACGAAAGGGCAGACGCCAGGATTGGAACGCGCGCCAACTCCGGCGCGACCCGCCGGCCCGCATCCGTGTGACAGTATTGCGAAATCAAGGTTCCCGTTACCATCCAAAGCTCTATAATATCCTTCAAAGCTCTATACCCAGATTTCCGAAACGAAAAGGGGCTGCCAGTGCCCGCATGGCTCGCCACATGACCGACCCGCTTATTACTGCCACCGAGGCCCTGACCCGCCTGGGTCAGCCCGGTACAATTTTCATCGACGCCAGCTGGACTTATGATGGCGGACCGGTGGTTGAGAGCGAGGGTTTCATTCCCGGCGCACTGGCCTTCGATATCGATACCGTCAAGGACAAGCGCTCCTCCCTGCCGCACATGCTGCCCGAGCCGGACGTTTTCGCGCGCCATGTCGAGACGCTGGGCATCGGCAATGATAGCGAGCTGATCGTCTACGACCGCATCGGTCTGTTCAGTTCGCCGCGGGTCTGGTGGACCTTCCGGGTGATGGGGCATGACAATGTCCGCGTCATGGCCGGCGGCCTGCCCGCCTGGATCGCCGCCGGTGGTCCGATCGAGGATCAGCCTGGCGCCGCGGCCGAGGAGCCCGGCGTCTACACACCCAGCTATCGCCGTGAACTCGTCGCCACCGTCACGGATGTGAAAATCGCCAGCCGCAATGCCTCGCATCAAATTCTCGATGCGCGCTCGCTCAGCCGTTTTGCCGGGCTGGAACCGGAGCGCCGCGCCGGGATGCGTAGTGGCCACATCCCGGGCTCGACCAGCCTGCCCTATGAAAACCTGTTCGATGACGACAATAACCTGCTCGAGATCGATGAGGACCTTGCCTATGATATCGGCCTGGATCCGGACCTGCCCGTGATCGCCAGCTGCGGTTCCGGCGTCACCGCCTGTATCGTCGCCCTGGCGCTGGAACGCGCCGGACGCACCTCGGCAGTCTATGACGGTTCCTGGTCGGAATGGGGTTCGCGCACGGACACACCGATCGTCAAGGGCGGCGGGCGCAGACCACGATGAAGGACGAGACCCGGCTCACCCGTCTGGGGCGTCCCCATGACAAGCGCGGCCTGGTCAATCCCGGCGTCGAGCGCGGCTCGACGATTCTCGCGCCCTCGGCGGCACAACTCTATGATTTCCCGCCGGGCATGCCGCATTATGGCCGCGTCGGCCTGGAAACCCAGAGCGCCCTGCGCGAGGCGCTGAGCGGGCTGCAGGGCGGCGCCGGCTGCGCCCTCACCTCTTCGGGCCTGCTGGCCAATACGCTTGCCATTATGACCGTGGTCGAAGCCGGCGGCACGGTACTGGCAGCCGATTGCATTTACGGACCGGTGCGCAGCTTCCTGCTCAACACGCTGCCGCGCTATGGCGTCACGGCGCAATTCTTCGCGCCGCGCATGGGCGCGGAAATCAGCGATCTGATCACCTCGGATACCCAGGCCATCCTGCTGGAATCGCCTGGCTCCCTGACCATGGAATTGCAGGACATCCCGGCGATTGCCAAACTGGCCCGGGACAAGGGCGTCGCCACGATTATTGATGATACCTGGTCGGCCGGACTGACGATGAAACCGCTCGCCCTGGGCGTCGACCTCGCTGCCCAGTCGCTGACCAAATATGTCGGTGGCCATTCCGACCTGTTGATGGGTGCGGTGATCGCGCGCGACGCAGCCATGGCCCAGCGCCTGCAGACGACCGAGCGCGCCTTTGGCATTCACACCGCGCCTGACGACGCCTATCTGGCCCTGCGCGGTTTCCGCTCCATGGCGCTGCGCATGCAGCGCAGCGAGGCGACCAGCCTCATCCTCGCCGACTGGCTCGCGGCGCGTCCCGAAACCGGCGCCATCCGTCACCCGGTGCGCACCGACCATCCCGATCACGCGATCTTCAAACGCGATTTCACTGGCGGCTGCGGCCTGTTCGCGGTGGAATTTCCGGGCTGGGACGTGGCGACGAGCGAACGCTTCCTCGATGCGCTGGATATTTTCGGCCTCGGTTTTTCCTGGGGCGGCTATGAAAGCCTCGCCATCCATTGCGACCCGCAACTCAAGCGCACCGCAACCGAGCACAGGCATGACGGCGCCTTGCTCCGCTTTTCCTGCGGTCTGGAAGCGCCGGAGGATTTGATGGCCGATCTCGAGAAGGGATTTGCCGCGGTGGGCTGAGACTTGCGGCCGATAACTGAGCCGGCCGGGCCTCGGGCATGACCGGTTTATTCACCCCGCATCGGGGCAGCGGCCCCCTGGCTGTGCCTCACTCCATCGCCGCGCCACAGGCGGCGCAGACGCCATAATCGTCAGACACCGGGTGCGTCATTCGAAATTCGCCGGGCATCCACAGCGCTTCTGTGTCGATGGGGCTGGTCTGGACTTCACGCCACCGCTCGCCGATGAATGGCAACACCGGTCCGCTCTGCTTATTTTCAACCCGGAGCATATGGGCATTGAGCCTTTCCACCCGCCGGGCCAGACTGATCGCCTGCAGGAATGCGGGCGTCCGATATGCGGAAAATGGTTGGGTCCTGCCACCAGGAACACTCTTTTTTTCCTATACCGTGGGCCTTTATCGGTCGGTCGGCAGGCACAAGCGCCGCGAGCGCTCGCCGTCTCAGGGGCGTCAGCTGCCATCCCTGCTCGCGGCAACGCGCCCCGGCGAGGCAGACGACGCCACTCCCCCTCACCGTCCCCTCGCCCATCATCTTTCACCCTGCATTTTCCGCCTCGGCCGGCCTTGACGAGGACGATGTTATAACGTTTCTTTGGTGTGTTACACTATAACATTCCAACAAGGACTGACGTCATGACAAGACACTGGTTGAGCACCGCTTCTGGCGTGGCCCTGGCCGCCGCAATCGCGACAAGCGCAGCCGCACAGGACAATCCCGCCACAGACGACGTGATCGTTGTTACCGGCACAGCGATCGAGGCCCTGAGCGGAGAGACCCTGCAGTCAGTCGATGTCATCACCTTGGACGATATCGTGGACTCCTTTGACGGCTCGCTTGGTGCGTCGCTTGCGGCCCTGCCCGGCATTTCAACGACATCCTTCGGACCGGCAGTCGGACGTCCGATCATTCGCGGGCTGGGCGGCGATCGCGTGCGCATTCTCAACAATGGCGTCGGGCTGGTCGATGCCTCCGGCGTCAGCGTGGATCACGCCAGCACCACCGAAGTCCTCGATGCGGAACAAATCATCATCCTGCGCGGGCCCGCGGCGATCGCCTATGGCGGTGGCGCGATCGGCGGTGTGATCAATGTGATCGACGGGCGCATCCCGACCCGCCCCGTCGACGGTCTGTTCGACGGCCAGGTCTATGCCGGGATGTCCTCGGTTGACAGCGGACACCAGGAAGCAGCGCGGATCCGTACCGGCGCCGGCCCCTTCGTCTTCCAGCTTGAGGCCTCGCATCGCGAAGCGGATGATTTCGACATTCCGGGCTATGCGGAATCGGCGCGGCTGCGCGCCCTTGAGGAAGCTGAACACGAGGAGGAGCACGAGGCGGAGGGACATGAGCACGAGGAGGAGGAAGAAGTCCGCGGCACTGTTCCGAATTCCGGGCTGACCTTCGACACAATCGGTGCCGGCGCCTCGCTGATCGGTGACTGGGGCTTCCTGGGCATATCGGTGCGCAGTTACGATGCCGAATACGGCCTGCCAGCCCATGAACACCATCCCGAAGAGGACGAACACGACGAGGACGAGGACGAGGACGGGCACGAGGACGAAGAAGGCGATCCGATGATCGTGATGGAACAGACGCGCTGGGACATTCGCGGCCAGTTCAACTTCGATCTGGGTCCATTCGATCACCTCGATATCTCATCGGGCATTGCGGACTATCAACATGTCGAGCTTGAACCGGATGGCGAAATCGGGACGCTGTTCGAAAGCGAGGGCTGGGAAGCGCGTGCGGCCCTCGTGAATGGCGGGGGAGACAGCCGGTGGAACGGGTCTGTGGGCATACAGATGCTGCAAACCGACCTGTCCGCCTCCGGCGAAGAGGCCTTCATACCGCCCGTGACGACTGAAGATATCGGCCTGTTCGCTGCCCAGCGCTATGACCTCGACAGCTACGGATTCGATCTGGGTGCGCGGGTGGAACGCCGCGAACTGGATACCGCAACAGGACCGGACCGCCGTTTCGACACGGTCAGCCTGGCAGCCGGTACGTTTTGGCGGCCCGCCAACGGCCTGTTTCTTGGCGTCTCGCTGGCGCGGACCGAACGGGCACCAACCGATGCGGAACTGTATTCGGATGGACTGCATGCTGCGACAGGCACGGTCGAGATCGGCAATTCGAGCCTCGGCAAGGAAACCGGCTGGGCGCTCGATGGCACATTCCGCTGGAGCGGCGACGGCTGGCGCGTGGAGACGGGAGCCTTCTATTCGCACTTCAGCGATTTCATCTACCTGGCCCCGACCGGCCTGGAAGATCCCGTCGAGGAAGCTCCGGTCTATCGCTATCTGCAGGACGATGCCACGCTGTGGGGCGGCGAGGTCTATGTCGAACATGACCTCGCGGAACTCGGACCCTGGGCCCTGGTGGGCGATTTCACCCTGGAATATGTCCAGGGCGAAACGGACAGTTTCGGCAATCTTCCCCGCATGCCTCCGCTCTCCACCACGATCGGTGCGGAATTGCAGCGTGACATCGTCGATCTGCGCGGTGAAATCGTCTGGGCGGCCGACCAGGATGACATTGCCAACTCCGAATTGCCGACGGATGGCTACACCATGGTCAACCTGTCCGCAGTGGCCCGTCCATTCGGGTCAGACACCCGGCTGATCCTTGAGGCGCGCAATATTACCGACGAGGAGGGTCGTCTGCACACCTCGCAATTGAAGGACACGATCCCGCTCCCGGGACGCTCTTTCCGGATTGCCATCCTCCAACGTTTCTGACGGCATGCCGGTGCTCGCTCGCGCCAGCCAGGGCGAGCGAGCACCGGTGCCATCGCCGGCCTCGGCGCCAAGGCCGGGCACGCTGAAATGATTTGTGAAATGGTGCCCCCGACAGGAATCGAACCTGTAACCGTCCGCTTAGAAGGCGGGTGCTCTATCCGGTTGAGCTACGGAGGCGACGCGACCGGCGGCCCGTACGGTCAGTGCGACCAGGGCTGTTTGCGGTTGGTGGCGAAATTGTCGGAATAGGATTTGACGTAGCGTCTGGCTTTGTGCGGCGTCGTAACCTGATACGGGATACCCTGCTGGCGTGCATAGGCGACGGCCGCTTCCTTGCTGTCAAAGCTCAGGCGGATCTGGGCGCGCATATCCGTACTTGAGGTCCAGCCCATCAGCGGATCCGGACGCTCGGCCATTTCAGGGGTGAATTCGAGAAACCAGTGTTTGGAGAGAGCCCGGCCCGATTGCATCGCATTGCGGGCTGGCTGGTAAATCTTCGCAAACATGCGGTTCTCCCCATCATGCTGCGGCCCTGCCTGTTGCGGGCCTTGAAAATGGTCGGGGCGGCAAGATTCGAACTTGCGACCCTCTGGTCCCAAACCAGATGCGCTACCAGGCTGCGCTACGCCCCGAGAGCGCCCTTATGAAAGCGCTTTTGCAGTTAGGCAAGTCTACTGAGCTTCTGAAGGCGATTCAGGTGCAGCAGATGCCTCATCAAGTGTGGATTCAAGCGGCTCGACAACTGCTGTATCAAGCTCGAGCGAACCGAAGGCTTCATCGCGCAAAATCGCGCCGGGACGAATTCCCAGCTCGGCTGCCCGGCCGCCGGCGATTTCAAGCACCGCAGCGACGTCGAAATCTGACACCAGACTGCGATGTGAACCCGGTTGGGCATTGGCGATCAGTTTGACGATGGTGCCATCTTCACGAATGAAGAGGAGGTCGAGACTGACCAGCGTGTTCTCCATCCACATCACGGCACGGCGCGGCGGCAGATAGACAAACAGCATCGCCGAATCAGGATCGACCTGTTCGCGCCCCATCAGGCCGCGCGCCAGCTGTTCCGGCGTCGTCGCGATCTCGGCCATGAAGACGTGCTGCGCCGAGCCGGTATCAATGGTCAGGGGTTCAGGTCCGCCAAATTCGATCGGCGGCAGGGCCGGTCCGGCGTCAGCCACCGGATTTGCGGTATCAGGCGTTTCAGCCGGCACGGAATCGTCCTGCGCCCAAGCGGGCGCGGCGAAGATCAGGGCGAAGATCAGG
>NZ_CAXBKN010000013.1:0-42390 GCF_963976135.1 uncultured Maricaulis sp. | reverse complement strand
CTGCGGATCGCCAACGGGCGTTCTGCCTATGAGAGCAATCGCGCACTCGTTGATGCGGTCGCCACGCAATACGGTGTGCGCGCGCAAACCCTGATCGCGATCTGGGGGCTGGAAAGCTCCTACGGCCAGATCCCGGGCAATAATGACATCATCCAGGCGCTCGCCACCCTGGCCTGGGAAGGCCGCCGCCGCGGCTGGGCCGAGGATCAGCTGATCGCCGTCGCGCATATGATCGATAATGGCTATGCCACGCGCGACCAGCTGACCGGCTCCTGGGCCGGCGCCATGGGCCAGATGCAGTTCATCCCGACCACTTATCTGGAACGCGCTGTCGATTTCGATGGCGATGGCCGCCGCAATATCTGGACGAATAATGGCGATGCCCTCGCTTCGGCCGCCAATCTGCTCGCCCGCGCTGGCTGGCAGACCGGTGCGCCGACCGTGATCGAGGTCTCGGTGCCGGATGATTTTGACGTCAGCCGCTGGAATCCCGACCAGAACCGCCTCGTCAGCGAATGGGCGATGCGCGGCATCAGCCGCGCCGACGGCCATGGCTGGAGCGCCGACGGCCTGATGCTGACCGCGCGTCTGGAATTGCCCGCCGGCATTGCCGGGCCAGGCTTCCTGACCTTCCCGAATTTCCGCGTCATCAAGCGCTATAACAACTCCACCGCCTACGCGCTCGGCGTCGCCCATCTCGCCGACCGGATTGCTGGCGCCGTGCCCTTCATCGGCCCTTGGCCCGTCGACGATGTCCCCCTGACCCGCAGCCAGACCCGCGAGATGCAGGCGGCGATGAATGCGATCGGCCATGATTCAGGCACGCCGGACGGGCTGGCCGGTCCGCGCACGCGCGACGCCCTGCGCGCCTTTCAGCGTGCGAACGGGCATGCTCCGGACGGATATGCCGGGCGGGCAATGTATGATGCGGTGATCGCGGCGGCTGCGGGACCGGCCGAATAGGGAAGATGTCCCAGTGGAGACGACAGATCCCGCCGTCGAATTCCGAAGGAGATTTCTTCAGATGATCGTCCTGACGCTGGACACTCCCGAGCATGAGGACACCAGCGAGCTGGAAGGCCTGGTCGTATTGAGGGACCGGCGCATCGATCAGGAGGGCATGATCGATGCGGCGCAAGCTTTCAGCATTCAGTATATGCGGAACTGAATATGGACCCGCTTTTGCGCTAGGCGCCGGGCCGGCGAGATAGCGTGGGGACTCTGTCCATGGATGGGTTATGCGGGTCAAAAACTTCCTACAAATACCATAATCTACCTCCACCGGACTTGTTCCCGGATGCCCCCCAAACCTACAACAGCTCCGGCATTCGCCGGCGTCCCACACACCTCCCATTGCGAGGTGGCCAAGCAAACTTCCAGCGGCGAGCCGCGTGGAGATTTTGCTGCAGGGTTCAGGGCTGCCGTGCGACGCCCTCGCGGCGGGGATCGGCGCCGCCAATCAATCTTCCGTCTTCCAGGCGCCTGACGATATGGATGCCGGAAATCTCGCCGCGATTGGCATCGAGCGTGAAGCCGAGTCCCTGCAGCCCCGCCAGGATAACCGGATTCATGCCATCCTCGACGCGCACGACATCGCCATTGGCAACGACATTGGGCAGATCGATCGCCTGTTGCGGGGTGAGACCCCAATCGAGCATGCCGACCAGGGTCTTGGCGGTATAGGCGATGATGGAGGATCCGCCGGGCGAACCGGTTGCCAGCACGAAATTTCCGTCTGCATCAAACACGATCGTCGGCGACATCGAGGAGCGCGGCCGCTTGCCGGCCTCTGGCGCATTGGGGATGGCCCGGCCTCCGGCATCGACGGGGATGCGCGAGAAATCGGTCAGCTGATTGTTGAGAAAGAAGCCGCCGGCCATGCGGTGGCTGCCAAACACGCTCTCCACCGTCGTCGTCATCGAAACGACATCGCCGTCCTGGTCGACAATCACGAAATGGCTGGTGCCGGGCGAGTCGGGCGTGGCGTCGAGGCCGGGCGCATTGATGCCGTCGGGAATGCCGGCGGTGACATGCGGCGTTGCCATAGTGCCTGTAACCAGAGCCGAGCGCGCCGTGATGTAGTCGTCGGCCAGCAGGCCTTCGGCGGGCACGGTGACGAAATCCGGGTCAGCCACATAGGCATCGCGATCGGCATAGGACAGGCGGCTGGCCTCGATGAAGCGGCGCCAGCCCTCAACGGTTTCCGGGCCGGTGGCGGCCATATCATAGGGCTCGATCAGGCCGAGGATCTCATTGACCGTCACGCCGCCCGAGGCCGGTGGCGGCATGCCGCACACCGTCCATTGCCGGTAGGGCCGACAGATCGCCTCACGGCGCAAGGCCTGATAGCCGGCCAGATCGCTGGTCGTCAGCCCGCCGGGACGCGGCTCGGCCCGGACGGCGTCGACGATCGCGTCGGCGAGTGGGCCGGAATAGAGATTGTGCCAGTCGGCCGCGATGGCGCGGGCGCTCATCGCGTAGGCCGGATTGCGCAAGCGATGGCCGACGGGCAGGGGGCTGCCATCCTCAAGAAAGAAATAGTCCCGCGAGGCCGGCCATTCGTCGAGCGGCGTGCGCGGAGCGGTGCCGGCGATCAGGCCCTGCAGGCGTGGCGAGACGGCGAAGCCGTCCTCGGCCAGTTCAATCGCGGCATCAAATCCGTCGGCCCAGTCCAGCTCGCCATGATCGCCATGCGCCAGGGCCAGCATGGCCACCGCGCCGGGGGCACCGACGGAATGGCCCGAGAAGACGGCATCGTAGAAACTCAGCGGCTCGCCATTCCCGTCGAGAAAGAGCTCGGGCGAGGCACTGGCCGGCGCGGTTTCGCGGCCGTCATAGGCTGTCAGCTCGCCGGTCTGGGCGTCGAAATACAGCATGAAGGCACCGCCGCCGAGGCCGGAGCTTTGCGGCTCGACGAGGCCAAGCACGCTCTGCACCGCAATCGCCGCATCGACGGCATCGCCGCCGGCGCGCAAGGCCGCCAGCCCGGCCTCCACGGCCAGCGGATTGGCCGCCGCGACCATGGCCGGGTGGGGTTGGCTTTCGGCGGGAATATCCGCCGCGACAGCCTCGGCCGGCTCATTGCGGCCGCAGGCCGCCAGAGCGAATATCGATGCCAGTGCACTGGCAGACAGCAGAAAACGGATCATTGCACTTGCCCCTCGTCGCAGTGTGGGCACGATAGCGCGAAGCGGCACCAGATGAGAGGCCCTAAATGGCAGTTCCGGGCAAAACCAACACATTGACCGATGTCACCGGCCTCAAGGTCGGCCAGGCCGAGGACGCATCGGTGCAGACCGGCGTCACGGTCATCCTGCCGGATCAACGCGCCGTCTGCGCCGTCGATGTCCGTGGCGGCGGGCCGGGAACGCGCGAGACCGATGCGCTCGCGGCCCACACCCTGGTCGATGCCGTCGACGCTGTCGTGCTCTCGGGCGGATCCTCCTACGGGCTGGCGGCGGCCGATGGCGTTGCGGCTGTACTCGGCGGCCAGGGGCGCGGCTTTGCCCTGATGAAAACGCCTGGCGTGCCGGTTTCGCCGGTCATCCCTTCGGCCATTCTCTATGACCTGGCCAATGGTGGCGACAAGGCATGGGGCGAGGCGCCGCCCTATCATCAGCTCGGCAAGGCAGCGCTGGCCGCTGCATCTCACGAGGTGCGGCTGGGGCGCGCCGGAGCCGGTTATGGCGCCCGCGCCGGATCGCGCATGGGCGGCACCGGTTCGGCCAGTCTGGTCACGGCCGACGGCATCACGATCGCGGCGCTGGTCTGCGTCAATAGTTTCGGCTCGGTGACCATGCCGGGCAGTGATGTCTACTGGGCCTGGCCCTGGGAGATTGATGGTGAGTATGGCGGCGCCCGTCCAGCGCCCGGCTGGTCGGCAGAGCCGGAGGACTGGGGCGCGGCCAAGATCAATCCAGGGGCCCGCGAGAACACTACGATTGCCTGTATCGCCACCGATGCCGCCCTGACCCGGCCCCAGGCCCAGCGCCTCGCCATCATGGCCCAGGACGGGCTGGCACGGGCGATCCGGCCGGTGCACACACCCTTTGATGGCGATGTCGTCTTTGCCTTGTCGACGGCGGCCCGGGCCCTGCCGGAGCCGTCCGAATTCAGCCTCGCCCGGCTCGGCTCACTGGCTGCAGATTGCCTCGCCCGGGCCGTGGCACGCGGCGTTCACGCTGCCGCGTAATCCGCCTTGGCGGCCCGGCTTCTGTGGCCTCTGCGTTGCGCCTGCTTTTGCCCGTTCGCAGTACTTGCTTTCGCCAGGGCTCGCGGTTAGGTTCCGCGCCTCTTCAGGGCCATAGACCCTGATGGCATGGCCTGCACCGGTAGCTCAGTTGGATAGAGCACTAGACTACGAATCTAGGGGTCGGGAGTTCGAATCTCTCCCGGTGCACCATTTTCCGATCACATGATCTGCCCTTGAAGGCCTGATGCGTCAGGCGACGGCAGAATCACGTGTCTTCCACATCTGGCGGATCGTGGCTGACAGCGAGACGGGCTCGAAGGGTTTGACGATCACGCCGAGGGCACCCATGGCAATATATTCGTCCTGTTCATGAACTTGCGCCTTGGCGGTCATGAAGATCGCCGGAAGATCGCGGCCCTGGGGCAATTGCCGGATGCGGCGCAGGGCTTCCGGGCCGTCCATGCCGGGCATCATCACGTCGAGCAAAACCAATTGCGGCACGAATCCCGGCAGGGCGTCGATGGCTTCCTGGCCTGACAGAAAATGGCGAACCTCGAAACCGCCGAGATCTTCGAGTACCATCACCGCCACCGTGGCGATTGAGCTGACGTCCTCGACATAGAGAATCCGCTTCAGATCATCGTTCATGAATCAGGCCGCTTCTTGTTTGAATGGACAGATGGGCAGATCGAAGTGGAACACGGTCCCGTGGCCGGTTTCGGTTTCGAAACTGACCTCGCCACCGAAGGCTTCAATAAGGGTCTGGGTGATGTTGAGGCCGAGGCCGCTACTGCCTTCCGTACGCGTCAGCGAACTATCGGCCTGCGCGAAACGATCAAACACCTTGGTGCGGAAGTCATCGGGAATCCCGGGGCCGTTGTCGGCGACAGAGATCCTGACGCGGCCGGTATCGCCGGCCGTTACCGAGATGGCGATCACATCATTTTCGGGCGAGTGGCGAACCGCATTCGAGAGCAGATTGACGAGTGCCTGGTTGAACCTGTTCGGGTCGAGCCGGACGAAGGCCTGCTCGATCGCGCACTTGGTTTCCAGGGCAACACCGCGGCCTTCCGCCAGCGTGGCATTCTGGGTCACGATCGTGCGGACAAGCTCGCAAACATCGACTGTTTCGAGCCGGTATTCGATCTTGCCCGCCGCGATCTTTTCCAGGTCGAGAATGTCATTGACCAGCACGGTCAGGCGCTGGCAGCTGTTATGAGCCAGTTCGAGCAATTGGCTGCTCTTGTCATCGAGGCTGTCTGCGGCCTTGATCTTCAACAGGCCGAGCGCGCCGTGGATCGAGGTCAACGGGGTGCGCAATTCATGGTTCACGGTAGAGACGAACTCATCCTTCATGATGTCCATCTGCTTGCGCTCGGAGATGTCGCGGACAATGCCGCAATAGAGCGGCCGGTCATTCTGCAGGATCTCGCTGACGGAGAGATCCATCGGGAAGGTGGTGCCGTCCTTGCGCTGACCGATCACTTCGCGCCCGATACCGATGATCTTGCGGGTCTTGGTGCGTTGGTAGGCCTGAAGATAGCCATCATGCTCGTCGCGGAAACGTGGCGGCATCAGCATTTTGAGATTGCGGCCCATCACTTCGTCCGGCTCATAGCCGAAAATCCGTTCGCAGGCCGGATTATAGCTGTCGATATTGCCAAATTCGTCGATCACGATCAGACCGTCGACGACGCTGTCGATGATCGACCGGGTCTTCAGCTCACTCTGTTGCAGGCCGGCCGTCATGGTTTTGAAAGCGCGGGCAAGCTCGCCGATTTCGTCATTGGAGCCGACCGGCAGTTTCAGAGGACGGTCTGTGCCCTGGGCCCCGGCGATCTCCTTCGACATGTGCCGCAGCGGCTTGGTCAGATGATTGGCCATCAATCCGGTCAGAATACTGCTCAGCAGGATCAGGAGAATGCCCAAGGCCATGCTTTGGCGCTGGGTCTGGAAGACGGGGTGCATCAATTCCTCGCGTGGCACGCGCAGTACGATGCCCAGCGATGAATTGCTCGCGTCGGCGTCGATCGGCAGATCGACGAAATAATTGACGCTGTCAGGCTCCATAAACGAGGCTTCGCCGCCGGAAAACTGCAGCCGGGACAGGAAGGGTGGCGCGGGCCGGGTGTAGTGACCGGCCATTTCCAGCCGTGAGATCGAACCGGCAGCCGAGTATTGCATGTAATCGCCGGCCTGGTTGACGATGAAGGTGTCGTGTTTCAACAGGATGGTTCTGAATGTGCCGGCGAGCAGGGACTCGTAATTGGCGTTGATGACGATCATCCCGAAGATTTCGCCCTGCGGGTCGTGGACCGGCACGATTCCGCGGACAGTCGGGATGCGGGCTGAATCGATCTGGTTGTTTTCGCGATTATAGCTGATCGGGGAGAAATAGACGCCGCCTGGGGCAAGCGCGGCACCGTATCCAAAATAATCTTCACCGGACTTCTCTTGGAGTGACGCCTCGGCGACGGTTTCAAATTCATCGCCGAAGCGATTGACACGGACCAGCTCGCGGCCATTGTCGGCCAAGCCGATATAACGGATCTGGTTATAGGTCGGGTGGCTCCGCATCACCGAGGTAAAAATGGTGGCAAGGCGTTGATTCCACTCAGTGGTGGTCGAGCCATCCGCCGGGTCGATGCCACCATTGGTGGAACTGCGGATGATCCCGGCGATGGGGGGCAATTGCGAAATGATGGTGGCGTCATTCTGCATGGTCCGGAAAGTCTCGCGAAACTGCAGCGCCGCCAGACGGCTTTCAGCGCCCAAGCTGTCAATCGCGGTGTTGAGCGAGACTTCGGTGGTCTTCACTTAGACCAGCGCGGTCATCACCAGGGCGGTGATAAAGGACGCGATACAGGCGAGAAGGGTGATTTTGACGCGCAGCGAGCTGCTGTAGACACCGGTCCGATTGAGCATGGTCACGCGTCGTCCTGTCTCTGCCCGAATGTCTGCCGGTGAGGCCCGATAACGTGTTTCACCGTGTTGGAGGTCTAGCGCGAGGCCGCCTTCAACCGGGTAAATCCCGACTCATATTTCATGCATGCGACGCCAGGGTGCCGCGCTTACACGGGCAATTCGGTCGTGTTCTTGATCGCATCCATGGCGAAGCTGGCGCTGACATCGGAGAGCGGCGCGATGGCGATCAGTTTCTTGTAGACTTCGTCATAGGCGCGGACATCGGGCAGGCAGAGCTTGAGCAGATAGTCGACATCGCCGCTGAGACGGTAGAATTCGACCACTTCCGGCATCCGCCGGACACCCTCGGCAAACTTGCCCAGCCATTCGGCATCGTGGCGGCTGGTGCGGATCGAGACGAAGAGCGTCGCGTGCAGGCCGAGCGCTTCGGCGTCGAGCAGGCTGACATTCTTGCGAATGATGCCCTGTTCGGTGAGCCGTTTCATGCGCCGGGCGGTGGGCGTTGCGCTGAGCCCGATCAGATCTGCGATTTCCTGCAGGGTTCGGTCTGAATCGCTCTGGACCAACTTCAAAATCCGGCGGTCATAGTCGTCAAGCACTGGAAAATCTCCATATCTTGGTGGTCAGCGCCTCATAATGCACGAATCCGAGTGAATAAGAGTATTTTTAACCCGGCGGGAGATGGTCTCATGCCAGTTCGCCTGCCTGGACCCTGCCCACATGTACAACTCATTCGATCCAGCCGACTCCCTGACCCGCCTGCGCGCCGGAATGATCGGACGTGATGCGATGCTGACCACACCCTTCGGTGAGCGCCTGATGGTGTATGCCGACTACACCGCGAGCGGCCGGGCCTTGCGGCAGGTGGATGATCAGATCGACCGCCTCTCGGCCGCCTATGCCAATCCCCACACCGTGGACAGCGCTACAGGCCGCGCCTCCGGTGACTGGTTGCATCAGGCCGAGGCCGTCATTCGCGAGGCGGTGCACGCCGGGCCACAAGACTGTCTGATCGCCTGTTCGGCGGGTGCGACCGGGGCGATCCACAAATTGCAGGAAATTCTCGGTCTCGCCATCGCCCCCGCAAGCCGGGACCGGATGGTCAGTGCGATCGCCGACAGACTGGGTGCCGGCGGCCGCCAGGTCGTCACCGATGCGCTTGCAGCCAGCCGGCCCGTCGTCTTTATCGGCCCCTATGAACACCATTCCAATGAGTTGAGTTGGCGCGAGAGCCTGGCCGAGGTCGTGACGATCGGTCTGACGGCGGATGGCGGTATCGATATGGCGCAGCTGGAGTCGGAATTACGCGACCCGCGCTGGCTCGGCCGCCGCCGGATTGGCGCCTTTTCAGCCGCCTCCAATGTCACCGGGATCAAGAGTGATGTGATCGCGCTGGCGCGGCTTCTGCACGCTCACGACGCGATCCTATGTCTCGATTGCGCGGCGAGTGCGCCCTATCTGCAGATCGACATGCATCCGGCTTCCGAGCCGGAGGCCTGGATCGATGCGGTCTATTTCTCACCGCACAAATTTGTCGGCGGGCCCGGTGCATGCGGGATCTTGCTGTTCAATGAGGCGCTCTACCGGCGCGATCTCCCGCCAACGCAAAGTGCTGGCGGGACGGTGCGTTATGTTACCAAGACCGGCCATGACTTCATCGAAGCGATCGAGCCTCGTGAACGTGCCGGGACGCCGGGTGTGCCACAAATCGTCCGCGCGGCACTGGCCCTGCGTGCCCAGGCCGAAATCGGCCATGAACAGATTGCCCGGCTCGAGCATGAGGCGCTTGCGCGCGCGATGTCGCACTGGGGGCAGAATCCGAGAATTGATATTCTCGGACCGGCTGATCCAGAACGCCGGATCGGCATTGTCTCCTTCAATATTCTCGACACGCAAGGGGCGATACTTCACCCGCGGCTGGTGACGTGCTTGCTCAATGATCTGTTCGGAATTCAGTCCCGCGCGGGCTGTTCCTGTGCGGGGCCCTATGGTCATGAATTGCTGGGGATAGACGCGGCGCAGTCCGAAGTTATCCGCGAGGCGGTTCTGCTCGGTCAGGCCGGTCTGCGGCCAGGCTGGTGCCGGGTTAGCCTGCACTGGGCGATGGAGACCGAGGAGATCGAGTTTCTGATCGATGCGGTCGACTGGATTGCGGCCCATGGTGCGCGCATTGCCAGCCTCTATGCCTATGACAGTGCGAGCGGGCGCTGGAGCTGGCGGGGCGAGGCTGTGGCACCACTGGGCGGCTTTCCCGGGCGCCTTCTCGACGACGGGCAGGCCGAGCGATCAGGCCCGCCGCTGGATCGGGCGGCATGTTTCGCTGCAGCCATGGCCGCAGCGAACGCCGCGATTGCTGTATTGCCGTCCGGGGATGCCGATCTCACCTTGGCCGGGCATTATTGAGAAACATCAGGTAGACCAGCCGGCTATCCTGCGGAACAGTGCCAAAGCCGGGCCCGGCATTATGCCAGAGCCAGGGCCGAAACAGGATCAACCGATTGAACCGCATCGGGACGGTCATCACCCGTTCCCATTTGTCGAAATCCTTGGCCTGCGGCGTGGCGACACGGTCAACAAAGTCGCTATAGGAGTCATAGCCCCACTGCTCGAGATGCGCCTGTGTGTAGGGTGCGTGTTCGCTATTGGTCTCGCGGTGGCGAAAGAAGTCAGTGCCGCCAACACAATCTGAGTCACGGCTGAGGAAGAAGAGGCCGGACCAATTGCACTGATCGACATGCACACCGCCGCGTGCAGTATCCTGCGCGGTTGCGAGCCGGAATTTGCCGTGCATTTCGGTCCCTGGAACGAGGTGTTCGCCGGTCAGGCGCTGCGCCAATTCGTCGAGCGCCGGAATGCGCACATTTTGTGCGGAATTGTGACCGGGGAAATAATCACGCTCAGTCTTTTCGGCATAGTCGAGGCCGAGCGCGGCTTGCCGGATTTCCTCGGCATTCTGAAGAACATCATCGAGGACAATCAAGGTTTGATACATTGAATTGCCCACCCCGCTTCGCGCCAATAGCAAAATGTAGCGCAGCGCCGCGGCCGGGTGATTTCAGGACCGTTACAGTTCCCTTTCGCTGGAATTACCAAACTGCAAGCCGGGCGAAATTTCGGCTGCCAACTCAGATACCTGCGCCGCGCAGAAGGGCGTCGATCTCGGCGCGTTGGGTCGCGCTGGAGGGCGTGCCGCGCGGGTAGAGTGGGGTCGGCCAGTCGCGGTCATTGACCCGGTGCCCGTCCCAGCGCTCAGTGGAGTCGATGAAATGCTCGGCCATCTCGCGGCCGCCGGTTTCCAGGCAACCCAGCAGGCAGGTATCGATATAGGATTGGGGAATGGGATGGGTTTCATCGGCGTGGATCTGCTCCCGGTTGACGACGATCCAGAAGCGGGCGGCCTCGAGCTCCGACTCTGCTGCGCCGGGTCGCAATAACCGGATCGCATCGCGTTCGACCGGTGTGAAGTCGTAGCCGCGCTCACGATGGCGCAATTCATCGGTGATCTGCGTCGGCACCAGGGCCGCGCTCAGCGTTACGCCTTCGGCCGGGCGGACGCCGAGATAGGTGGCGACCTCGTCGCCATAGCGCGTGGTCCAGCCACGCTGCCAGCCGGTGACCATGACCGGGATGACCGGCGTGTGCAGGTTGGAATAGGTCTGACGGCTATAGGCGCTCAACAGGCTGCCATAGCCGATTAGAAAATCGGATCCACTCATGGTGGCCACCTTAAACGGAAACGGCGCGGGATGTCCCGCGCCGTCCGTATTCAGTTCAGGCCTTCCGGCGGTACGCCCTCGCCTAGTTGCGGCGGCGTGCCGAGTAGGAGCTTCCGGAATAAGAGGCCTGGGCGACCGGCATCTCTTCGGAATAGGACTGGTCGCCAGCTGGCATATCGGTCCCGTAGAGATAGGTGCTGCTGCCCGGTGCCGGCGGCTGATTGGCGGCTACGGCCGGAATATTGGTGCTCATCGGCGGATTATGGCCGGGGAGGTCAATATCGTCGCAATTCATCAGGCGCCATTCCCAACGTTCTTCCGAACGCAGGGTGTAGCGGGTCACCGTGTCGGTGCTGACCGGGATGACATGGCTGTCCACCGTGGCCGGCTGATCCACAACCTGGATGGAATAGCTGTCATAACGCGGGTCAATCGGAATTTCCTCGACACTCGCAGCCTGAACCAGGACTTCGCGGGTGATGGTCGAGAATTCGGCCGGGTGTGTGATTTCGTTGATTTCGGCCGGTTGCACGATGACGTTGCGGGTCACGGTGCGGTATTCGCCAGCTTCTTCAACCAGGCACCAGATTTCACCGGTTTCCGAGTCATAACGGGTCATGGATGCACCCGGCTCAAAGCCGCGACGCCAAACCTGGCGCGGCTCACGAACCATGATGGTTTCGGTTACAGTGTCATGCACGGCCGGCTGGACGACATATTCCGAATAGGCCGGCCGGACCTGAACCGTTTCGGTGATCGTATTGTAGACGGGCTCATGAACGATATAACGCACACCGGCTTCACGCGACACGTATTCGCGGGTTTCCTCGCGCAGGCGCGGCGGGCGCACATCGTAGCGTTCATATGAATCCTGGGTGACGACCTGTTCGGCAAAAGCGTCATATTGAGGCTCGATCCGCACACGCGCATAGCACTCGCCAGAATTCGCGCTGGACGGTGGATCCGGCGGGAACCACTCAGCATCGCCTGCGAAGGCTGCCGACGAAGCGAGAATCGCCAACGCGCTCCCGGTGATCAAAAACTTGCTCTGCATACTGCATCCCCCCTTCAGGACGACGCCTCGCGACGACCGCAAGGCACTCCAATTCAGGTCAGGTTAACCCAAATTGGCCGAAGAGTTAAGAGAATTTAAACGTTTATGTCAGAATTCACCGATTAGGAGAAAAAATATTACCGAACTCGCGTCGCAGTGGATTCCGGATGGTCAGGTGCCGGCCACGCTCCGCAGGATTTGTCCGGTCAGCCAGGCACCCCAGGTTCCGGTGATATAGCCGACCACTGCCAGCAGGACCCCGACCGGCGCAAGCGAGGGGTGGAAGGCGGAGGCGACGACCGGGGCAGAGGCCGCGCCGCCAATATTGGCCTGGCTGCCGACGGCGAGAAAGAAGACCGGCGCCTTGATAATGAATGCCATCGCAATGAGCAGGCAGGCATGGATCGCGATCCAGATGGCGCCTATCAGGAAGAATTCCGGATTTCGGGCAATCGCCGTGATATCCATATTCATGCCGATCGTGGCCACAAGAATATAGATGAAGACCGAGCCGGTTTTCATGGACCCGGCCCCGCTCAGCTTGCGGGCCGGCGAGAAGGACAGTGCGACACCGATCGCGGTCGCGACGATGATCAGCCAGAAGAAGCCGGAATGCAGGCTGTAGCGTTCCAGCTCCGGGTAATGCTCGAAGAACCAGGGCGCGAGGAAGTCGGAGGCCAGGTGGGCGATCGCGACGGCACCGAAACCGATTGCCGCGATGAACATCATGTCGCGCAGTTCGGGGATCCTGGCGTGTTCCGATTCATAAGCCTCTGCCTTCAGGCGTAGATGGTCGACAGCGTGGGCATCGGCGCCCAGGCGCTTGTCGATCCTGGCCGCCTGGCTCGCGGCAATCAGCAACAAGGCCATCCAGACATTGGCGACAATGACATCGACAGCAATCCAGGCCGAGAAGATCTGGTCGCCGACATCGAAGATTTCATACATGGCCGCCTGGTTGGCACCGCCACCGATCCAGCTGCCGGCGACCGTGGTCATGCCGCGCCAGACGGCCTCGGGGCCGTCGACGCCAATCAGGTCGGGCAGGAAGGAGCTGGCGATCAGCAATGCGATCGGACCACCGATAATTACGCCGATCGTGCCGGTCAGGAACATGATGAGGGCTTTGGGGCCAAGCCGAAGCGTTGCCGGCAGGTCCGCCGACATCGCCAGCAGAACCAGGGCTGCCGGCAGAAGATAGCGCGATGCGACGAAGTAGAGCCGGGATTCTTCCGGGTCGACGATATTGAAAGTGTTCAGGAGTGAAGGCAGGAAATAGCAGAGCAGGAGCGGCGGGAATATCTGGTAGAAGCGCTTGAACATCGCGCCGCCCGCGGTCGAGGTCCAGAATACGGCCCCCAGGATGACGGCCAGCAGACCCAGTATGACAGCATCATTGCTGATCAGCGGTGCAAGTTCGGTTTCCATGATTTCCCCCGGAAGCTGCCCCGATATGACCGTGCCTGCCGCTGCTTCGCAACCCCCCAATACAAAACAGCCCGGCGAAAGTCACCGGGCCGTTTCGCACAGGATGTTTTGCGCTACCAGACGGAGACGCGTTCCTCGGGCGGCAGATAGAGTGCATCGTCCTCGGTGACGCCGAAAGCCTCGTACCAGACATCCATATTCCGCACGACGCCATTGGTGCGGTATTGCGACGGGCTGTGTGGATCGGTGGTGATACGGGCGACGAGATTGTCCTCGGTATAGAGCCGGCGCCAGACCTGGGCCCAGGCCATGAAGAAGCGCTGGTCACCGGTAAACCCGTCAATCACCGGCGCTTCGCCGCCGTGATCGGCGAGATACATGTGATAGGCGCGATAGGCCATTGAGAGCCCGCCAATATCGCCGATATTTTCACCCAGGGTCAGGCGGCCATTCACGAACATGCCTTCAACCGGTGAGAATTCCTCATACTGGGCGACGATCTGGTCGGTGCGGGCATCGAATTGCTCGCGTGAATAATCCGTCCACCAATTGCGCAACAGGCCGTCACCGTCGGACTGGCTGCCCTGGTCGTCGAAGCCATGGCCCATTTCATGACCGATCACGGCACCGATACCGCCAAAATTCACTGCCGGATCGGCATTGGCATCGAAGAAGGGACCTTGAAGGATGGCCGCCGGGAAGACGATTTCATTGGCGGTCGAGGAATAATACGCATTCACCGTCTGTGGTGACATGCCCCATTCCCACTCACGGATCGGGCCACGCAGGCGGGCGCGGCTCTCGGCGCGGTACCAGGCCGAGATGCGTTCCGAATTGCCGAACAGGTCATCGGGGCGGATCTCGATCGAGGAATAATCCGGCCACTGGTCGGGATAGGCGATCTTCGGGGTGAATTTGGCGAGCTTGTCGAGCGCTTCGGCCCGGGTCTCGTCATCCATCCATTCCAGGGTCTCGATCCGGTCGCCCAGTGCCCGTCGCAGATAGCCGACCAGGTCTTCCATCTCGGCCTTGCTCTCGGCCGGGAAGTGACGCTCGACATAGATGCGGCCAATGGCCTGGCCGAGCGGGCCGTTGACATACTGGATCGCGCGGCGATCGCGGGCGCGGGGCTCTTCAGTGCCCGAGAGTGTCCGGCTCCAGAAGTCGAAGCTGCGATCATAGAACGCCTCGTCGAGTTCATTGCGGTTAGAATCCATATAATGGAGCGTCAGATAGTCCTTCCAGGTCTCCAGCGGGATTTCCCGGAAGAAGGAGGCCAGCGACTGGACAGCGGTGTTCTGTGACACCACGACATTGTCCTGGTCGCCAAAGTCCAGCGCCGTCATGAAGCGCGCCCAGTCAAAGCCAGGGGCGTAGGCCTGGAGTTCCTCGACCGTCATCGGATTGTAGCTGGCGACCCGGTCGCGACTTTCTGCGCGCGTCCAGTGCATCTGCGCGATGGCGGTTTCCAGGTCGAGCACGGCCTGGGCGCGTTCGGTGCCATTGTCTTCGCCGAGCATGGCGAACACGTCGCTCATATATTCGACATAGGCGGCGCGGTAGGCGTCAAAGCGTTCATCATCGCGCAGATAGTAGTCGCGGTCCGGCATGCCCAGGCCCGATTGACGGACATAGACGATATAGGTGTCGGGATTGCCGGCATCTCGGCCGACGCCGGCGCCGAACAATGACGCAAAGCCGTTGGCGCCGAACAGGTCAATGACATCGTCATAACTCTGCGCCGCGGCGATCCGGTCCAGGCCTGGCTGGGCCGGGCTCAGGCCGAGAGCGTTGAGATGGTCGCTATTCATATAGCTGGCGTAAAGATCGCCGACCTGTTGCTCGACCGAGCCGGCCGGGTTCGGGGTCGCCGATACGTCGGCGATGATCGCGTCAATGCGCTCTTCCGCGCTCAGGGCGAGTTCGGAGAAGGAGCCGAAATTCGAGAAGCCGGCAGGAATCTCGGTTGTATCGAGCCAGCCCTCATTCACATAGCGGAAGAAGTCGTCCCCCGGGGCCACGGTCTCGCTGATATGCCGGGTTTCGATACCCCAGGTGCCGAGCGAAGGCGCTGCCGTCTGGGCCGCCGGTTCGCTGATATTGCGGGTGTCGGCGGATGGTGTTTCAGCCGCTGGGCTACAGGCGGCCAGGAGGGCGAGGCACACAGTGCCGAGCAGGATCTTCTTCACGGGACATTTCTCCGTCTGGTTCAAATCTGATTGCGCGCAAGACTAGGGCGCGATCGCCAGGACGCAAGTCCTGGATGGCAATTCCTTTCACGGGGCATTCGCGCAAGGGCCCAAGAAAAAGGCGGCCCGGCATGGCCGGACCGCCTGATCTTGATTCCGATCTGGCTACCAGATCGAGACACGCTCTTCCGGTGGCAGATAGAGCTCGCTCTCTTCGGTGATGCCGAAAGCATCATACCAGGCGTCGATGTTTCGTACGACGCCATTGACGCGGTATTGCGCCGGGCTGTGCGGGTCGGCACGCAGGCGGGAGACCATGCTGTCCTCGGTCATCTTCGAACGCCAGACCTGGGCCCAGGACATGAAGAAACGCTGATCGCCGGTCAGGCCGTCAATCACCGGAACTTCTCCGCCATGGTCGGCGATATAGGCGTGATAGGCCTGATAGGCGATGGAAAGCCCGCCCAGATCACCAATATTCTCGCCGAGGGTCAGCTGACCATTCACATTCTCGCCTTCAACCGGGGAGAAGGCATCATACTGGGCGACAAGGGCGCCGGTACGCTCCCGGAAGTGCTCACGTGAGAAGTCGGTCCACCAGTTGCGCAACACGCCATCGCCGTCCTGCTCCGCACCCTGATCGTCGAAGCCGTGGCCCATTTCATGACCGATGACACCACCAATGGCGGCGAAATTGACCGCCGGGTCGGCGAAGGGGTCGAAGAAGGGAGGCTGGAGGATCGCGGCCGGGAAGACGATCTCATTCCGGTCGGGGCTATAATAGGCATTGACCGTCTGGGGTGACATGAACCACTGCCAGTCACGCTTGGCCTCATTCAGCTGGGAACGGCTATCGGCCCAACCCCAGGCGGAAATGGCCCGGGCATTGCCGATAAGGTCATCGGCGCTGATTTCGATGGTCGAGTAATCGCGCCAGATATCCGGATAGCCGATCTTGGGCAGGAAGCTTTCCAGCTTGTCCTGGGCTTCGGCGCGCGTGGCGGCATCCATCCAGTCCAGCGTTTCGATGCGGGCGGCGAAGGCTGCGCGCAGGTATTCGACCAGCTCTTCCATTTGTGCCTTGTACTCAGGCGGGAAATGGCGTTCGACATAAACCTGACCGATATTCTCGCCGAAACGGCCATTGACGAAGCCGATCGCCCGCAGATCGCGTGCGCGCTGTTCTTCAACGCCGCGCAGTGTGCGCGAATAGAAGTCGAAGCTGGCTTCGTCGAAACGGGCCGGCAGCTGACCGGTCTGATTGTCGACGAAATGGAAGGCGAGATAGGATGCAAGCACATCCACCGGTGTTTCGGCGAAGAGCTGAGCGGTACCCTGAACGGCGGTGTCGGTATTGACGATAACTTCGGAGATGTCGCCGATTTCCAGCGCGTCGAAGAATGTCTGCCATGGGAAGCCAGGGGCATAGCTGTCCAGCTCGGCACGGCTCATCGGGTGATAATTGGCCACGGTTTCACGCGATTGCTCGGCGGTCCAGTGGACCCCGGCCAATGCGGTTTCCATCGCCATCACATCGGCGGCCCGGGCGGCGGCATTGTCCACGCCGGCCATGGTCAGGATATTTTCAATATAGGCGACATAGGCAGCCCGATAGGCAACATAGCGCTCGCCCTCATCGAGATAGTAATCCCGGTTTGGCAGGCCGAGCCCGGCTTGGGAAACGTGTGTCAGATAGCGATCAGGATTGCCGGAATCGAGGCCAATATAGATGCCGACGGTCGAGTTGTGGACCGGCATGCCGAACCAGCGGGCGATATCTTCATGGCTGCTCGAGGCAAGGACGGCGTCGAGCTCGTCCTGGATTGGTGCGAGGCCGAGGGCTTCGATCCGGTCGGTATCCATATAGCTGCGATAGAGATCGCCGATCTGCTGTTCCGGTGAGCCAGCGGCCGCGTCGGTCGAGGCGGCGGCATCGGCGATAATCGCGTTCACCCGCTCTTCGGATTCCAGGTAGAGATCGAGGAAGGCGCCGGCCGAGCTGAACCCGGCCGGAATTTCCGCGGTATCGAGCCAACCCTGGTTGACATAGCTGAAGAAGTCATCGCCTGCATTGACGCTGTCGCTAACATAATCGGTTTCGATCCCCCAGCTGCCCAGCGTTGCTTCTCCGGTCAGGGCCGGGGTTTCAGCCACCGGTGTCTCGACAGCCGGGGCCTCGGCGGCCGGGTTGCAGGCGGCAAGCAAGGCAATGCAGGCGCCGCTGAGCAAATATTTTTTCATACTCGAATTCCCCAAGAAAATTGCGTTAACCGCCGAGTTTAATGTCTGCCCGCCCAGACGCAACTGACGGTTCTGTTAGGTTTTGCGCGGCCTGCACAGCAAAACGGCCCGGATTGCTCCGGACCGCTCTGTATTGCTTGAACTCAGGCCTGCCTCGCGGATTACCAGATAGAGACACGCTCTTCCGGTGGCAGATAGAGCGCATCGCCTTCCTGGATGTCGAAAGCGGCATACCAGGCATCGAGATTCCGCACGACGCCATTGGTCCGGTATTGCGACGGGCTGTGCGGATCGGTGGTCAGCCGCGCAACCAGATTGTCTTCACGATAGAGGCGGCGCCAGACCTGGGCCCAGGCGAGGAAGAAACGCTGGTCTCCGGTGAAACCGTCAATGACCGGCGCTTCGCCGCCACAGCAGGAGTCCAGATATTGGTGATAGGCAGTGTAGGCCATCTGCATGCCGCCAAGATCGCCGATGTTTTCACCCATGGTGAAACGGCCATTCACATTCATGCCCTCGATCGGCGAATAGCTGTCATACTGCGCACCAAGGCGGGCAGCGCGCTCTTCGAAACCGGCATCGGTTTCGGCTGACCACCAGTCACGGATCGAGCCGTCATGATCGAAGCGCCGGCCCTGATCATCGAAACCATGGCCGATTTCGTGACCGATCACGGCGCCGATTGCACCGTAATTCATCGCGGCGTCGGCATTGGGATCAAAGAAAGGCGGCTGGAGAATGCCTGCCGGGAAAGTGATCTGGTTCATCAACGGATTGTAGGATGCGTTGATTGTCTGTGGCGGATAGGGCCATTGTGCCCTGTCGACCGGACCGGCGAGATCCTCGATCTGCTGGTTCCAGTTGAAGGCGTTGATCCGCATCATATTTCCGAACAGATCATCCGACTCGATATCCAGCGCCGAGTAGTCTTGCCACTCATCGGGATATCCAATGCGCGGTTCGAAGGTCGACAATTTGCGCAGGGCATTGGCGCGGGTCTCGTCATCCATCCATTCCAGATTGTTCAGCCGGCCTTCGAAAGCCGTCACGAGATTGGCAACCAGATCTTCCATGGCGGCCTTTGAGGACGGCGGGAAATGCTGGTCGACATAGATCTGACCGACGGCTTCGCCGAGCTGTCCGCCGACTATGTTGACGCCGCGGCGGTCACGGGGACGCTGTTCCTCGGTACCGTTGAGGGTGCGGCCATAGAAGTCGAAATTGGCCTGGTCGAAGGCCGAGGGCAGGCTGCCCGCATTATTCTGCAGGAAGTGGAATGTGAGATAATCCTGCCAGACTGAGACGGGCGTCTCGTCGAAGATCCGGGCGGTTTCCTCTATTGCGCTCGGTTGTGCGACCAGATAGGTGGCCACGCCGTCGAGACCGAGCTGGGTCAGCCCGGTCGCCAGGTCCAGCTGCGGGGCCAGGGCTGCCAGTTGGTCGAGCGGCATCGGATTGTAGATTTCCGAGATATTGCGCGAGCGCTCCTGGGTCCAGTGGGCTTCGGCGAGTTGCGTCTCAAGCTGCATGATGGCGTCGGCCTTCGCCGCGCCGCCCTCAATTCCGGCAAGATCAAACATCTGGGCGATGAATGCCGTATAGGCTTCGCGATAGCGGGCGTAGTTTTCATTCTCGAGATCGACATAGTAATCGCGATCGGGAAGACCCAGTCCGCCCTGACCGACAAAAACGGTGTAGCGGGTAGTGTCGGCGGGATCGGGAATGATGCCGATATCGAGCGGTGCCTGCTGGCCGATGGTCGCAAACAGGTTCAAAATCGCCTCAGGCGTGTCGGCCGCAACAATCTCGTCGAGATAGGGCTGCGCCGGCGCCAGGCCGAGCGTTTCGATGGTCTGGGTATCCATCCAGCTGCCGTAGAGGTCGCCGACTTTCTGTTCGATGGTGCCCGCGGCCGGATGCTCGGAGGCCAGTTCCAGGATGATGTCCTGAACCTGTTCTTCCGCTTCCAGCGCGAGGACAGTGAACATCCCGAAATTCGACAGGTCGGCCGGAATTTCGGTCGTTTCCAGCCAAATGCCATTGGCATAGCGGTAGAAGTCATCACCGGGCGCGTAGGCCAGATCCATGCCGGTCTGGTCGAAACCCCAATCGCCAATCTGGGCGCTCGCCTCGATCGCGGTATTGGCGGCGAGGTCCGTCGCATTTCCGGAAAGGCTGGCCTGGTCGCAGGCGGCGAGAAGGGCGAAGACCGCCGTGCTCAACAAAAGTTTCTTCATCGAATTATCCCCGTGGGTTTCTGTCGAAATAGGCAGGCCCCACGCTAAATATAGCGCGGGGCCTGAATTGGCTACTCAGCGGGTGAGTGATCGAGATGGCCGGCCATTTCACCATGGGCAAAGTCGGTGTCGCTATAGTGCTCGCCGAGCGCGGCCTGTTTTTCACCGCTCCACATGCCGCGGAAGAAGCGGGCGATGTCGACGCCGATCGCGTACATGGACGGGATCAGCAGCAAGGTCAGGAAGAGCGCGAAAATCACCGCGAAACCGAGCGCCACGACCATTGGCTTGAGGAATTGCGCCTGGGTCGAACGGGCCGCCATCATTGGCAGGATGCCAAGGAATGTCGTCACCGAGGTCAGCAGGATCGGCCGGAAACGCTGGACGCCTGAATCCACCAGGGCCTGGAAGGCACCGACGCCATTGGCGCGAAGCCGGTTCACGAAGTCCATCAGGACGAGATTGTCATTGATCACCACCCCGGCTGCGGCACCGACCCCGAAATAGGAGAAGAGTGCGACCGGCATGTCGAAAATCAAGTGGCCGAAAATGGCTCCTGTCAGCGCAAACGGGATCGCGACCATGATCAGGATCGGTTGCGCATAGCTGCGGAAGGCCACTGCCAGCAGGATGTACATCGACACCAGCGTGACGGCGAACAGGCCGACCAATTCCTGCATGAACTCGCGCTCGCCCTCGGATTGACCGATTTCGTCGCGGCTAATGCCAGGGAAGCGATGCTCCCAGCCTTCCCAGAACTCTGAGTCCAGGCTCTGGTTGATATCGCCGCGGGCGGCTGGATCGGACAATTCCGCTCGCACCGTCACCGTGCGCATGCCATTGCGCCGGTTGATCCGGTTGAGGCCCGGCGCAAAAGTCACGTCGGCGACCGCAGAAAGCGGAACCTCATGGCCATCACTCGTGCGGATGCGCAGGTCACGCAGGGTGTCGAGCGAGCGCCGCGCATCGCGTTCGAGACGCACCATGACGCGCACATCCTGGCCGTCGCGGGGCAGGCGCTGGACTTCTTCGCCATAGAAGGCCTGCCGGACCTGGCGGGTTACATCCTGCAGCGTCAGGCCGAGTGACCGGGCATCGGGACGCAGGCTGAACTGAAGCTCCTCGGTCGAGGTCTGAAGTGAATCCACGACGTCATAGAGCGTGTCATAGCTGCGCAATTGTGCCTTTAGATCATCGGCGGCCGCACGCAGCATGTCGAGATTCTGGTGCGAGATCGCGAAGGTGACGGAACTGCCACCATCATTCATCGTCGAGTCCAGCGTCACTTCCTCAGCGTCGGGAATGGGGCCGAGGAATTCACGGATCTTCAGCGCAACTTCGGCCGTTGGCAGCAGGCCCGGCCGGATCTCCGGGTCGGCAATCGTGATCCAGGCACGGATTCGCCCGTCAGTGGCCAGCGTCGAGCGGCTTTCGATCATGTCGACCTCGCCCGGGAACTGGTCGCGATAATACTGCAAGGCCTCGTCCTGGGCACGGTCGAGCTGCTCACGAACATGCTCGGTGCGCGTCCAGGGGGCGCCGTCGGCCAGCTGGATATTCACCTGGATGGTTTCATTCTCGATTTGCGGCATGAAGACCGAACCGACCCGATTGGTCATCATCAGCACGATGGAAATCGCGAAAATGCCGATGAAGGTGATCAGGGTCGCATAGCGATTCCGGATCGCGAATTTAAGGGTCGGCCGGTAAACATTGCGGGCAAACCACACCATGGTTTCGGCGATTGCGCGCTGGAACCGGATCAGCGGGCCGAAAAAGCCTGTCGTCCGTTGCGGCTTCATGTGTGAGAGGTGGGCCGGCAGGATCAGCATTGATTCAATGAGGGAGAATGCCAGGGCCGCGATTACCACCAGCGAAATCTGCTTGGTGAACTGTACGGTCGGACCCGTGATCAGCATGAAGGGCATGAACATCATGATCGTTGTGATGACGGCGAAGATGACTGGCTTGATCACCATCTGTGTCCCGACGATGGAGGCCGTCAGGCCGCTTTCGCCGCGCTCGACCCGGTCGTGAATATTTTCACCGACAACAATCGCATCATCGACCACGATCCCGATCACCAGCAGGAAGGCGAACAGCGACAACATGTTCAATGTGACATCGAGCATTGGTAGCAAGAGGAATGCGCCGCCAAAGGCGATGAAAATGCCGCCCGTCACCCAGAACGCCACCAAGGGGCGCAGGAAGAGAAAGAGAACAACCAGCACCAGGAAGCCACCGAACAGCGCGGAGTTCAGGATCGTCGCCATCCGCGCTTCGTACATTTCGGAATTGTCCCACCACAGGGACAAGCTGACGCCGTCGGGCAATTCAAGTTGTTTGCGTTCGATATAACCGCGCACGCTGGCCGAAACATCGACAACATCAATGTCCGGCGTCGTCAGGACGACGATCAACGCCATCGGCTCGCCATTATAGGTCGCGGCCAGATTGGCATCGATGAAGCCGTCATTGACGCGCGCCACATCGGCCACACGTACAGTGCCACCGGCGGAGGTCTGGCGAATGATGAGATTCTCGAATTCCGAGCGGGTATCGGCCAGCTGACGCGAAGTGAGGCTGAGCTCGCCCAACTCGGTGCGGACACTGCCGGCCGAGGCGTTCAGTGAACTGGCGCGGATGGCGCGCACGATTTCGTCGAAACTCAGGCTATAGCGCTGGAGGTCATCTTCGGCGAGCTCGATCGAGACTTCCTCGCTGAGCACCGCCCAGGTATTGACCAGGGATGAGCCGGGGAGTTGTGCGACTTCGTCGCGAATTTCGCGGGCGATATGCTGCAGATCGCGGCGGTCGATAAAGCCGTGCACCGCAAAACCAATCACCTGGTCTTCGCTGCGCCATGGGTTCACGACAGGCCGGTAGGCCGATTGCGGCAGATTGTTGACCGAGTCGACCTCGAGTTTGATGTTGTCGATGAACTCACCGACATCGACCGAGGGCAAGCCTTCGACATTGATGAATCCATTCCCCTCGCGGGCGGTGGAGGTGATGGTGTCGACACCATCGAGGTCGGCGAGCGCCTCCTCGATCCGGACAATCAGCTGTTCTTCTACCTCTTGCGGCGATGCCCCTGGCCAGGCGACCGATACCGTGGCCCCATTGACGGCGATGGTCGGGAAAACTTCGCGGTTCAGCTGGGAATAGCCGAAAAACCCGCCAAGCAGCGCGACGATCATCAACAGGTTGGCGGCGACTAGGTTTCGGGCCCACCAGCCGATAATGCCGCGAGGCGCCTCGTCATGTGTCGTGTTCGGGTCGGTCATCGCCGTCTCCTGGTCGCAGTGTCGAACTAACCGGCGCTGGCGACAGCTTCAGTGTCGCTCGGCTCGGCTTCGGTGTCTGTTGTGTCTTCTTCATCCGTCTCGGTCTCGATGCTCGCCGAATATCCCGGAAGGACCTCGCCATTGGCGTCGAGGGAGCGCAGGCGCATGCCGATGCTGGCGCCACGGATCGGCGAGATGACGATCATTTCGCCGCCGCTCACCCCGGAGGAGACCACAAGGCGGTCAGTGCTTGAGGTCACGACCGTGACGGTCCGGATGTCCAGAATCCCGCCTGCATTGACGACGAAGACCGTGTTTTCGCCGCGCAGTGCAGATCGGGGCAGAACCACAGCATTCTGGACGTTGCGGCCTTGAATTTCGGCGTCGACAAACAGGCCGACGGCCAGAGGGGCTCCGGCCGCTGCCGCGGCGCCATAGGGGTCTTCCACTTCTGCGGTCGCATAGAGCACGCGGGTTTGCGGGTCGATGGCGCTTTCGGTGCGGTTGATGAAGCCCTGCCATTCGCGCGGTTCACCGGCGAGGGTGGCCGTCAGCTTGACGGGGATGCCAGCGCCGTCCGTAGCGGAATTATAGGCAATCGGGATGCCCAGCAGGCCGAGATCATTATCGGTGAGGGGCAGACGAACCAGGATGGTGTCGGTGGAGAAGACCTCTCCCAATGGCGTGCCGGCTGTCACGAACTGGCCGAGATCGGCGCTCTTGACCAGAACGCGGCCATCGAAGGGGGCTGAAACGCGCGTGCGTTGGAGATCAAGACGGGCGGCCTGCAGGCTTGCCTGTGCGCTGGCCAGCTGCGCGCGCGCCTCCGCCAGCTGAGGTTCACGCAAGGTCAGGGGAGAGGCTTCGCCCTCACCGAGATCGGCCCATTCACGGGCGGCCAGCTCGGCTTCGGCCTGCTCACGGGCCAGGCCCTGCTGAGCCTGTGCGACAAGCGCCGCAGCGCGGGTCGCGGCGAGATGATAATCGGCATCATCAATGCGCACGAGGGTTTCGCCGGCTTCGAAGAAGCCACCTTCGATGAAGCTCGGATTGACGTAGGTGATGCGCCCGGTGACTTGCGGCACCAGGTTGATCTGGGTGCGTGGACGCGCTTGGCCCTGGGAGTGAACCGTCAGGGCAACATTTTCCCGTCTCGCCTGTTCGACGAAGACCGCGACCGGTTGTGGCGCCGCATTGGCGCGCTGAGGCTCTGGTTTGGTCGATATCAAGGCGATGATGACGAGCAGGACAACCGCCCCGGCAACGCCGAAAATCACGAAACGTCCGATGAGTTTTCCCATAACTATTCTCCTGTCTGCGCGGCCGGGTCTGCGGAAGGTGCCGCGGAGAAATCGCCGGCGATGGCGAGGTAAAGATCGACACGGTTCGTCGCACGATCGCGGCGAGCCGAAATGTACTGGCTTTCGGCGCTGATACGCCGGCTCTGGGCGTTCAAAAGGTCAAAGATTGTGGCGACGCCGCTGGAATACTGGCGGGTCACCAGCGACTCAGCTTCGGCAGCCTCGTTGAAGGCTTGCTCCAGACTCGCCACGCGCCGGGCTAGGATGTCGTCGGCATAGATCGCGTTTTCCGCTTCTTGCCAGGCGGTCAGCACGGTCGAGACATAGGCGGCGACCTGCAGGCGGGCATTGGCCTCGGCCTGATCGCGCTGTGCCCGCAAGCGGCCGCCGGCAAAAATTGGTGCTGCGATTGACGCGGTCAAGCTGGAGATGACGGTGTCGACATCGAACAGGTCTGCGACATCAACGCCGCCACTGCCGGATCCACCGCTCAGGGTGAGGCTTGGGAACAAGGCCTTGCCGGCCGCATCGGCCCGCAGACCTGCGGCGACCAGACGGCGTTCGGCGGCGCGGACGTCAGGGCGGCGGACGAGCAGGTCGCCCGGAGCACCGACCCCGGCCAGCTGGTCAATTTCGGGGAAATCACCGTCGCGGGATATCTGTCCGGACGGATAGCGGCCAAGCAGGGTTTCAAGGCTCCGCGCCGCTGCAGTCTCGACGCGTTCGCGTGATGCCAGGGCTGCCTCGGAAGAGGCGAGGGCGCTGCGGGCGGTGCGAACATCGGAGCTGCGTGCCAAACCACGGGCAAAGCGGCGTTCAGTCAGGTCGAGGGAGTTGCGGCTTCGCTGCACGTCGCGCTGGGCGAGTTCGCTTTGTTGCCGCGCCTCGATCAGACCGAGCCAACCCTTGGCCACAAAGCCGGCCACGGACAATCTGGCGGCGCCGAGGTCATCAGCGGCCGCGTCGGCATCAAGCCCGCCGGCATTGGCGCCATCACGGACCCGGCCCCACAAATCGGCTTCCCAGGACGAGCTCAACCCCAATGAGAAACTGTCCGACCCGCTGCCCTGGTAAGGCTCGGTCCGCGTATAGCCGCTTGAAAGGCTCAGGGATGGCAGGCGGCTTGAGCCGGCGATGCGGGCACCGGCCCGGGCGGCATCGTAACGGGCGAGGGACTGGGCCAGGCCGGGATTGGCGGCGAGCGCCTCGTCGACAAGGGTCGCCAGCCGTGGCGCGCCGAGCGATTGAACCCAGTCCTGCGATGCGATTTCCCCGGAAGCATCGGCCGTTGAAGACCAGTTCTCCGGCGTCGGCGGCAGGAGGGTATCAGGCTGAAAAGCCGGGATACTGGCGCAGGAGGCGGTCGTCAGTGCCGTTGCGATGATGAGGAGGCTTTTCTGCATGCGATGTTCCAGCGCGTGATGAATTCCACAGTCTCGCCAAACTAGGCGGCCCATAGCGAATGTCAACAGATTTTTATCGAAAAACACTAAAACATTAGCGAATGACATGAAAAGCCTCTCGTTTTTCGAGATGTGAAAACCAGTCAGAATTGGCTGGAACGGGATCCGCTTCGCTGCAGCGCCAGAATGTGCGATAGGGCTGTGCAGGGGCAGTGGAAGCCGCCAGAATTGGGTGGCGTTCTATGCCCAATTGACCGCTGTTTGGCGAATGAAACTTGAGAAAGGTCAACGTGGATAATCAGCCTTCAATTCGGATCCGTCGCCGCGATACCGCGATCGTTGCCGGCATGGGTTCCCTGGTCCTCGTGGTATTCTGGCTGTTTGGCGAACTCGGCTTTGTCGAGACATTCATGGCGATCGCGACCTTTGCCGGGCTGTCGACCTTCTACTACCTCACGGTTAGCACAACACTGAACCCCTCTGCGGTTCCTTTGCCTGCAGACACCGGGCCGGCGCCGCCCTCGGGCCTGGCGACCGCCGAGCTGATGTTACGGCAATTGCCGATCCCGGTTCTGCTGGTCGGCCCCGAGGGGCGGATTGAGATGGCCAATCCCGCGGCGCACGAATTTCTCGGCCTCGGAGCGCTGACCGGGCATTTGTCCTCCGTGCTGCGGCAGCCCAGGGTTCTTGAAGCGGTCAGCGCGGCGCTGCGGGGTGTTTCCGGGCCGCCCGTCGAATATTCGAGCATGGCGCCTGATGAGAGCCATGTCCGTGCCTTTGTCGCGCCGATGCGGGTGCCCGGTGAAGCGATCATGCCTTGGCGCGCCATGCTGGTGCTGTCGGACGAGACCTCGATCAAGCGCGCCGACCGCATGCGGGCTGATTTTCTCGCCAATGCGAGCCATGAATTGCGCACGCCGCTCGCCTCCCTGGCGGGCTTTATCGAAACCCTGCGGGGACACGCCAAAAACGACCCCGAAGCGCGGGAGAAATTCCTCTCCATCATGTTCGACCAAACCGAGCGCATGGGCCGGTTGATCAATGATTTGCTGTCGCTATCGCGCGTCGAGATGGACGAGCACGTGCCGCCCGCCGGCGAGGTCGACCTGGTCGTGCTTGCCGGCGAGGTGATCGATTATCTCCGGCCCCAGATCGATGACAAGGAGATCAGTCTTACCCTCGACGCTCCCGATTCAGTCCCGGCGATCGGTGATCGTGATCAGGTGACGGAAGTCTTCCAGAATCTGATCGAGAATGCGATCAAATACTCGCCGCCAAAGTCGAATGTTCAGGTGCGGCTGGAGCCGGGCCAGACGCGTGATCAGGCTGAGCGACCGGTGCCCATCCTGGGCGCGGGTGCCAGCCGTCTGACCCTTGCGGCACCGAAATCAGGCTCGGCCGAGCGCTATGTCACACTCCGGGTCCAGGACCATGGCCGGGGCATTGAGCGGCGTGACCTGCCGCGTCTCGCCGAGCGCTTCTACAGGGTCGGTGGCCAGAAAAGCGGTCCGAATGAAGGCACTGGCCTTGGTCTCGCCATCGTCAAACATATCGTCAATCGCCATCGCGGTGGCTTCACTGTCGAGAGTGTCCCCGGCGGTGGTTCCGTCTTTTCCGCATTCTTCCCGGCCCCAGCCGGCCCTGCTCGGAGGGATGAGCTTTAGCGATGCCGGGGCGCCAACAACAGCGGCATCTCGGGCATTGTCACAAAACTGTTGCGTATCTGTCATAGAGGGGCGGCGGGCCGCCGATACCACTTGGGTGACCACTGATTGGTAGCGGCACGCTGCCGTGGGATGGAGGGTTGGGCCGTATGTCGATTATTACCATCGCCGCGCTCGCATTGCTCGTCATGATCGCCGGCGGCTTCTATGTCGGCCGGTCGCGCGCCATTGCCGCGGTCCAGGGCGCGACGGCGGGCTTGCACTCGCTGCCCAATTATCACGGCTATTACGTGGCGATCTGGACCGGTGTGCCCGCATTCTTCTTGCTGGCCGTCTACGCGATATTCGGCGGGCAGCTGGTCGAACGCCTGGCGGTCGGCGAGCTGCAGGAGCAGGCGAGCGAAATCAATCGCCTGCTGGACGATACCCTCACCGCTGATACCGATTTCATCGAACTGAGCCAGGCCGCGGACAATCTCGGCGCCCGGGTCGAAGGCCTCAATGACCAGATCCTGGCCCTGCGCAATGCGCGGGGCGAGAATCGTGATCCCGAGCGGCTCGGCCAATTGCGCGCCGAGCAGATCGAGGCGCTGAACCTGGCGACTGCGGCCGAGGATGCCGTGCGGGCCCGCCGCCAGGAGCAGGTCGCGGCTGTCGGTGCCAGAGCCCTGGCCGATGGCGCCAGCGAACAGGCAATGGCCGGCTATGAACTGGCCCAGGCCCCGCGCGAACGCCGCCAGCTTTTCCTCTCAGACAGCCGGCGGCTCGCGCGCGGCGAACTGGCCAGTCGCGACACGCCGGCGCTGCGTGCCGCGGCCCGCGCGATTGCTGGCTACCATCAGATTGTCAAATTCGGCGCCGCCTTGCTGGCCCTGGCTGTAGGTGCTCTCGGATTTGTCCTGACGCGGGCGCGGATTTCCAGCCAATTCCGGGCGCGCAACAATGTCGAACGCCTGGTGACGGCGGCCCTGTTGCTGTCATCGGTTATCGCCATTCTGACCACGGTTGGGATTGTGCTCTCGCTGCTGTTCGAGAGTCTTCGTTTCTTCGCATCAGTGCCAGTGCTCGACTTCCTGTTCGGGATGCAATGGAGCCCGCAAATCGCGATCCGCGCCGACCAGGTCGGCCAGTCCGGCGCCTTTGGCGCGGTGCCGCTGTTTGCGGGTACAGCGATGATTACGGTCATCGCCATGGTGGTTGCGGTGCCGATCGGCCTGTTTTCGGCGATTTATCTGTCGGAATATGCTGGTCCGAATTTCCGGCAAATTGCCAAGCCGGTCCTGGAAATTCTGGCCGGGATTCCAACCGTGGTTTACGGGTTTTTCGCCCTGCTCGCCGTCGGCCCGGCGATCCGCACATTGTTCACCGCGCTGGGATTTGAGAGCGTCGTCACCCAGAGCGCCCTGTCGGCGGGATTGGTGATGGGGGTGATGATCATTCCTTTCATTTCCTCGCTGAGCGATGACGTGATCAATGCCGTGCCACAATCATTGCGCGACGGCTCGTTTGCGATGGGCGCAACCCGGTCGGAAACCATTACCCAGATCGTGATGCCCGCAGCCCTGCCTGGGATTGTCGGTGCCGTTCTCCTGGCGGTCAGCCGTGCCGTCGGCGAGACGATGATCGTGGTCATGGCGGCCGGGCAGGGCGCCAACCTGACGGCCAATCCGCTCGAATCGGTGACGACTATCACGGTGCAGATCGTGATGTTGCTGACCGGGGACCAGGAATTCGACAGCCCGAAAACCCTGTCCGCCTTCGCGCTGGGGCTGGTGCTGTTTGTCCTGACCCTGTTGATGAATGTCGTCGCCCTGCGCGTAGTCCAGAAATATCGGGAAAAATATGACTGATTCTCCCCGAACCTTCCCTGTGCGCGAAGACGTCGAGCGACGCCTGGCCAAACGATATCGCGCGGAACTTCGCTTCCGTTCGGCCGGCCTGGCCGCGATTGCCGTCGCCGTCGCGATCCTGTGCATCCTGATCGGGTCGATTGCCAGCGAGGGCGTGCCGGCCTTTACCGCCAAGGAACTCGTATTGCGCGTTGAGCTCGAGGCCGAACGGGTCGATCCGGAGGGCGATGGCTCGGAGGCCTCGCTGCGCCGCGGCTCCTATAACCGAGTCCTGCAGGATGCCTTGCGGGCGCAATTCCCCGGCGTTACAGCTCGCAATGATGTGCGCAGTCTTTTCAACCTCTACACGCCGCTCAACGCGACGCGCCTGATGGACGCGGTTCTGCGCGACCCGGCTCTGGTCGGGACGAGCCATGTCTTCACCATGCCGCTCGCTGATGATCTCGACCTCTACCTCAAGGGGCGTCTGGTCGAAGACCGCAGCCTTCCGGTCGCGGGTAGCCTGACCGCCAGCCCCGTTGGCGATGGCGTTGAATTGCGCTCGACGTCGGCAGATTTCGGCTCGCTGGTGCGCGAAGTGGTCCAATCCATGGGGGCCGAGGCCCGGACACTCGAGCTCCGTGCCGAGCAGGTCGGGCTGATCGTCGACCAGGTCCCGGCGGAGGATGCAGCCCGTTTGCTGGCGGAGGCTGACCGGCATGCCGCCGCGGCGGCCAGATTGCGCACCCTGGCGCTCGCTGAAGATGGCCTCCTGCCTCTGACCGGCGATGTGCCCAGTGTGATCGTCGAAACCGGTGGCCAGGCCTTTCGCCTGACACAGCTGGCAATGGACGGGCATGCCGCCCGAGGCGAGGCGGTACTGGGCGACGGGGTGGTTGATCAAGCGACCGGCTGGACTCTCTATGTCGTCGATACGCCCGAGGTTCGCCGGCGCGTTTCGGATCAATTGATTATCTGGACCCGCGCGCTTGTCGAGCGCGGCATGATCCAGACCGGATTCAACACCTATCTCTTCACCAATGCCGACTCCCGGGAGCCGGAACTGGCCGGCGTGAAGGGGGCCTTGTACGGCTCCATCCTGACCATGATCATCACCATGTTCCTGTCGGTGCCGATTGGTGTCTTCACTGCGGTCTATCTCGAGGAATACGCCCCGAAAAACCGGGTGACGGATTTTATCGAGGTCAATATCAATAATCTCGCCGCGGTCCCGTCCATCGTATTCGGCCTGCTGGGTCTGGCGGTCTTTATCAACTTCTTTGGCTTGCCGCGGTCGGCGCCGCTGGTCGGCGGCCTGGTCCTGTCGCTGATGACACTTCCAACGGTGATCATCGCGACACGGGCGGCGCTGAAAGCCGTGCCGCCATCCATCCGGCAGGCCGCTCTCGGGATTGGTGCATCCAAGACCCAATCGGTGTTCCACCACGTCCTGCCGCTGGCTGCGCCGGGTATTCTGACCGGTTCGATCATCGGCCTGGCGCAGGCGCTGGGCGAGACGGCGCCGCTGCTGATGATCGGCATGGTCGCCTTCATCGCCGATGCGCCGAGTCTTGGCCTGGCCGGGTTTACGGAACCGGCGACAGTGATGCCGGTGCAGATTTTCCTCTGGTCGGACGGCGCCGAGCGGGCTTTCGAAGCGCGCACCGCGGCGGCTATTCTCATTCTCCTGGCGCTGATGATCGGCTTTAATGCCGTTGCGATCTATCTGCGCCGCCGCTTCGAACGAAGGTGGTAAGCCTATGCAAGACGTTCAAAATCAGCCGACGGTCTACCACAAGAATTCGCTCGGCGGCTCGGACATAAAGGTCGAGGTCCGCGATGTCAGCGTCTCCTATGGCGAGAAGCAGGCATTGTTCAATGTATCCCTCGACATCCCCGACAAGAGCGTGACAGCGTTCATCGGTCCGTCGGGCTGCGGCAAGTCGACCTTTCTGCGCTGCATGAACCGGATGAATGACACGATTGATGGTGCTCATGTCTCGGGCTCGCTGAAGATTGACGGGGCGGAGGTCAATGACCGCGCGGTCGATCCGGTGGTGCTCCGGGCCAGTGTTGGCATGGTGTTTCAGAAGCCGAACCCGTTTCCAAAGTCGATCTATGACAATGTCGCCTATGGACCGCGCATTCACGGCCTGGCCTCGGGCCGGGGCGAGCTCGACGCTATTGTCGAACAAAGCCTGCGCAAGGCCGGGCTCTGGTCCGAGGTCTCTGACCGGCTGCAGGACCCCGGCACGGGCCTTTCGGGTGGCCAGCAACAGCGTCTGGTCATCGCCCGGGCGATAGCGGTGAATCCGGAGGTCATCCTGATGGATGAGCCGTGTTCGGCTCTCGATCCGATTGCCACGGCGAAGATCGAGGATCTGATCGACGAGCTGCGCGAAAATTATTGCATCATCATCGTGACCCATTCGATGCAGCAGGCGGCACGCGTGTCGCAGATGACGGCATTCTTCCATATGGGATCATTGATCGAAGTGGGTCCGACCGAAGAGATTTTCACCAATCCCCTCGAGTCGCGGACGCAGGATTACATTACCGGCCGCTTCGGCTGACGAGGCGATTGCCCGAGGAGGGCCAAATGGCGTTATCCAAGCATGCACATATTGTGACGGCATACGGTGAGGAACTCGACAAGCTCGCCGATGAACTCGCGCGGATGGGTGGTCTGGTCGAGATGCAGCTCGAAGCCGCTGTTGATGCTGTCGTCCGGCGGGATGCTTCTGTGATTCCGGACGTTCGCCAGCGTGAAGTCCAGGTCAATGCGATGCAGGTGGACATAGAGAGACGGGTGATCCGGCTTTTCGCTTTGCGCCAGCCGCTCGCGACCGATCTGAGAATGACGATTTCCGCCCTCCGGATCGCGAGCGATCTGGAGCGGGTCGGCGATCTCGCGAAGAATATCGCCTACCGCTCGAAGGACCTCAATGATTTCGCGCCCCTGGCCGTGCTCAATCGCGTGGAGCGGCTCGGCGAGATCGTCGCCAAACAATTGCACGAAGTGCTCGACGCGCTGTCATCCTTCGATGTCGAACCGGCGATCCGGGTCTGGCGCAATGATGATGAGGTCGACGAGCATTATAACAGCCTGATCCGCGAAATGCTGCTCAGCATGGCCGATAATCCGGCGCTGGTCGGACCGGGCGCGCACATTCTTTTCGTGGCCAAGAATCTCGAGCGGGTTGGCGACCACGCAACCAATGTCGCCGAGGCGATCCATTACATGGTGACGGCAGAGGCCCTGGATCCTTCGGACCAGCCGCCGCGTTGATGATGCTTGGATAGCGCGAACAGGAGTCGATGATGAAGCCCCAGGTCCTGGTGGTCGAGGACGAGGACGCCCTCGCAACCCTGCTGCAATACAATCTGGAAAAGGAAGGTTATCAGGTCACCCTCGCCGGCGATGGTGAGGAGGCGCTGATGCTGACCGGCGAGGCCATTCCCGACCTTGTCCTGGTCGACTGGATGTTGCCCAAGGTCTCGGGAATTGAAGTCTGCCGGCGTCTGCGGGGGCGCCACGAAACCAGCAATGTCCCGATCATCATGCTCACAGCCCGCGGTGAGGAGACAGACCGGGTTCGCGGGCTTGATACCGGTGCCGACGATTACATCGTCAAGCCGTTTTCAATGACCGAATTATTTGCCCGCATCCGTGCAGTGCTTCGCCGGATCCGGCCGGGGCTGGCCGAGGACCTCATCAGGGTCGGCGATATTGCGATCGACCGCGTCGCCCATCGGGTCAAGCGCGGCGAGCGTGAAATCCATCTCGGGCCGACCGAATTTCGTTTGCTCGACTACCTCATGCAGCACCCCGGCCGCGTGTTTTCGCGCGAGCAATTGCTCGACGCGGTCTGGGGCTCTGACGTCTATGTCGAGGCTCGCACCGTCGATGTACATGTCGGACGCTTGCGCAAGGCGATCAACAACGCCGCCGAGATTGATCCGATCCGGACCGTCCGGTCTGCGGGGTACTCCTTTGACATCAGCGGCCGGTAAGCCGGCTCGCCCCTGCGCCCGGCCTGGCTCCGGATACAAAACGGCCGCCCTGGAGGGCGGCCGTTGCATGAAAACCCGGTCTGCTATGACCGTTGCGATCAGAAATTATAGCGGCGTGTTGCCGTAATGGAATTCAGGGCCGCGGTAGCTTCACCGGTACGCCGGCGCTTCTGGCTTGGCTGGTAGGCCATGTTCGCATGGGCATCGCAATAGGCGGCGCTGGCGCCGGTCTTGCGGCCGCAGAAGCGGAAACTCGACTGGGACGGGTCGCCAATCGGCCATTTGCACATGCTGTCCTTGAGGGTGAGGACGGTGGCGAATTCGCCCGATGGCAGAACCGCTGGTTCCATCGGAGCTGTCAGCGGAGCCGCCGGAGCCGAAGGTGCCGGACGGGCAGTGCGCACCGGCTCGATCGACGCCGTCGTCGTGCGTGGCCGTGAAGGCTTTGCGGGCCGACGCGCGGGGCGGGACGGCGTCGCGCGACCTGACAGACCGAGCCTGTGTACCTTGCCAATTACGGCGTTCCGGGTGACACCACCCAGCTGTTTGGCAATCTGACTCGCGCTCAGGCCTTCCGACCAAAGCTTCTTCAGTTCTTCGACACGTTCGTCAGTCCAGGCCATCGCAACTCTCTCCCGGTTGGGATGCGCTAAGCCACCTTGATGATGGTAAACAGCGCACACCTCAATTCATGATTAATTACACTATATATTGTAGCCGACGAGCCAAAAACCACAAGATCGGGCCAGCACCAATCCTGTGGAAAGCTCACTTGCATGCCAAATGGTTAACGTTGATGGTTACTGAAACCTTAAGGGTAATCCGTTATGATTAATGCCACTTCACGACCCGTTGCCAGTCCGCGCAGTTTCGGTGCGATAAACGGGCTGGGCCTGTGGACTCTGTACAAGAAAGAGGTCCGCCGCTTCCTCAAGGTGATGACGCAAACCGTCCTGGCACCGGTCGCGACGACGCTGCTCTACATGACGGTTTTTTCCGTCGCGCTGGGCGCAGGCCGCGCTGCGGTCAATGGTGTTTCATTCGTCGAATTCCTGGCGCCGGGTCTTATTTTGATGGGGCTGCTCAATAATGCCTTCGCCAATACCTCATCCTCCATCCTGGTGAGCAAGGTGCAGGGCAATGCGGTCGACTTCCTGATGCCGCCCTTGTCGGCGCTGGAGCTCGAGATCGCCTTCATTGGCGGCGCGGTGACGCGCGGCTTGCTGGTGGCCCTGGTCACGGCGCTCACTCTTATCCCCTTTGTCGACGTCATCCCGGTGCATTACTGGGCAGTGGCCTATTTCGGCATCGGCTCGGCGGCCATGCTCGGCATGATCGGGATTCTGGGCGGGCTGTGGGCCGAAAAATTTGATCATATGGCGGCAGTGACGACTTTTGTGATCACCCCGCTGACCTTCCTGTCCGGCACCTTCTATTCGATCAGCCGCCTGCCCGAACCGATCCGGCTGATCAGCCAGTTCAACCCGTTCTTCTACATGATTGACGGCTTCCGCTATGGCTTCACCGGCTTTGCGGATGGCTCGGTGATGGTCGGTGTCATCCTGGTCGGGGTCATCAATATCGCGCTCGCAATTGGCTGCTATCTCCTGCTGCGTGCAGGCTGGCGCTTGAAGAGCTGAGCGGACGGGCCTAGACCGTAAGTGTGCCGATCAGCGGCCCGTTCACACAGTCCGGAGAGACCCGATGCCTGCGCCTATGATGGATACCTATGCCCCGCCCGAACTCGTTTTCGATCACGGTAAGGGTGTGCGTCTGTTCACCGATTCAGGTGAGAGCTATCTCGACTTCATCTCCGGGATCGCGGTGAACTGCCTCGGGCATGCGAATCCAAAAGCGGTGGCGGCGCTGACTGAGCAGGCCGGCAAGCTTTGGCACCTGTCCAACATGTTCCGCGTTCCCGCCGGGATCGAGTTGGCCGACAAGCTGACCGGAGCGACCTTCGCGGACCGGGTCTTCTTCACCAATTCCGGTACCGAAGCGGTCGAGTGCGCGCTGAAAACCGCGCGGCGCTACCAGTTCGTGACTGGTAACCCGCAGCGCTATCGTATCATCACCTTCACCGGCGCCTTTCATGGCCGCACCTATGGCGCGATCAATGCCGGCGGCAATCCGAAGTATCTCGAAGGTTTCGGCCCGGCGATGGAAGGGTTCGACCATGTCGAATTCGGCGATCTCGACGCTGTGCGTGCGGTCCTGTCGGACGAGACTGCGGCGATCTGCGTCGAGCCGGTCCAGGGCGAGGGCGGTGTTCGCGCTGGCGATGATGCCTTCCTGCGCGGCCTGCGTCAGATCTGCGACGAAAACGGCCTGATGCTGATCTATGATGAAGTCCAGTGCGGCGCTGGTCGCACGGGCAAGCTGTTTGCCTATCAGTGGGTCGATGGCGCGGAGCCCGATATCATGGCCACGGCCAAGGGTATTGGCGGCGGCTTCCCCATGGGGGCATGCCTCGCGACCGAGGCTGCAGCCCAGGGCATGGTCGTTGGCACGCACGGCTCGACCTATGGCGGCGGCCCGCTGGCCATGGCCGTCGGCAATGTCGTGTTTGACGAGCTGACCTCCGAGGGTTTCCTCGAGCATGTCGTCGAAATGGCGAATTTCATGCAGCAGCAATTGCACGGCCTCGCCGACCGTCATCCCGACAAGGTCGAGGAAGTACGTGGCAAGGGCCTGCTGCTCGGACTGAAGCTGAAACCCGGTTTTGATCCCAAGCAGCTTGTGGTCAAGGCCCGCGATCGCCATCTGTTGATCGGCGCTGCCGGTGACAATGTCGCCCGGATGGCGCCGCCACTGATCATCACGCGTGACGATGCCAGCGAGGCGATTTCCATCCTCGACGAGGCACTCGGCGCTCTATAGGCGAGTTCCATGGCCGATATTCCACCCGCACAGCCCGGCGAGCCGGGCGATTTCATCGCGGGTTTCCAGGTTGAAGACCGTGCGGTGCGGGGGCGTGTCCTCCGCTCCGCCGGTACGCTTGACCAGATACTGACTGCGCATGATTTCCCCGAACCGGTTGCGCGCTTGCTCGGCGAAGCGGTTGTGCTGGCAGGGCTGGTCGGTCCGGCGCTCAAATTCGACGGCCGACTGATCGTCCAGGCCAATGGCACGGGGCCAGTCTCTTTCATCGTCGCCGAATATACCAAGGGTGAGGGCGTGCGCGGCTTCGCCAAGATGGATCGTGACGCCGTCCTCGCCGCGCTGGACGCTGCCGACAAGGCGACTCCGCCGATCAAGACTCTGCTCGGTGAAGGCTATTTCGCCATGACGATCGACCAGGGTCCCGACATGGACCAGTATCAGGGTGTGGTGCCGCTCGAGGGCGATAGCCTGGCGATCATCGCCGAGCATTACTTCACCCAGTCCGAACAGACCCCGACCCGGCTGCGCATGGCGGTCGGCGAGGTCTGGACCCAGGAAGGTGGCAAGCAATGGCGCGGCGGCGGTGCCCTGTTGCAGGCGGTGGCCGGTGATGAAAGTCGCGGTGATGCCAAGGATGACTGGGACCATGTCCGCGCCCTGTTCGAGACGATCAGCGATGACGAATTGCTCGACCCGCTCCTGTCAGCGGGCGGCCTGCTCTATCGGCTCTTCCATGAAGACGGTGTGCGGATACTCGACCCTGAAGTCCTGCAGCGGCGCTGTTCGTGTGAGCGTGAGCGGTTGTTGCGGATCATCGCCAGCTTTCCGGCCGATGACCAGGCACATATGACCCGCGACGGCGAGATCGTCATGACTTGTGAGTATTGTAATCGCGACTGGAACTTCCTGCCCGGGGAGGTCGAAGCCGTCGAGAGCTGATCCCGCGGTTTCAGGATCTCCAGAAGCGCGGCATCAGGACGACGAGCACGGCGAGCACTTCCAGCCGGCCAATCAGCATATTGGCGGTCAGGATCCATTTCGCGGCATCGGGCAGGCTCTGGAATGTGCCCGCTGGCCCGATTATATCGCCCAAACCCGGCCCGACATTGGCCAGCGAGGTCGCGGCGCCGGACAGGGCGGTGGTGAGGTCCAGCCCGATGGCGGAAAGCATGGCGGCGCTGATCGCATAGACGGCAAAGAAGACGAAAAAGAAGCCCAGCACTGAATGCAGCGCACTGTCGGCCACCGGCCGGCCATTATAGCGCATCGGAAAAATCGCGTTCGGCCGCAGGAGATGCGCGAGATAGCGCCTGATGGCGGTGCCCGCGATCTGATAGCGGAAGATCTTGATGCTGCAGCTGGTCGAGCCGGCGCAGCCGCCAATGAACATGAAAACGAAAAAGGTCGCTTCCGCCGCCGCGCCCCAGGCACCGTAATCGGTGGTCGCATAGCCGGTGCCGGTGATGATCGAGACGGCGTTGAAACTCGCCATTCGCCAGGCCGGTTCGTCGCCATGAACGCCGGTGACGACGAGGACGGCGCTCAGAATCGCCGTTGCCAGCAGGATGACAAACAGGAAGCCGCGCGCCTGGGCATCCTTGAAAATCCCCTGCGGTTTTCCGCGCAGCGCCATGACGAGAAGCGTGAAGGGCAGGGCTGCCGCGATCATGAAAACCAGGGTGATCATGTCGGCACCGGTATGCATGAATTTGCCCATCGACTGATCGGAGGTCGAAAAGCCACCGGTCGACAGGGTCGACATGGCGTGCGCCGTGGCGTCGAGCAGATTCATGCCGGACATCAGGTAGGCGACGGCGCAGATCAGCGTCAGCATTGCGTAGACGGCCGAGATATTGGCGGCGATCTGGGTGGCCTTGGGCAGGACCTTGTCGGTCTTGTCGCCGGTCTCGAGCAGGAAGAGCTGCATGCCGCCCACGCCGAGCATCGGCCAGAAGGCCATCGCGGTGACGATAATGCCGATCCCGCCCAGCCATTGCAGGATGGCACGCCAGAGCAGGAAGCCCGGCGGGCGGAAATCGAGCCCGGTCAGCACGGTCGCACCTGTCGTCGTCAGACCGGAAACCGCCTCGAACAGGGCATCAGTCCAGTCCATTCCCTGGTCAGCGAGACGCATTGGCAGCGCTGCGGTGATCGAGAGTGCAATCCAGGCACCGACCATCAGCAGGAAGACGCCGCGCGGGGTGATGAAATCAACCGGTCCGCGATTGGCCAGCGAGATGGAACCGCCGAAAAACAGGCCGAGCACGGCAGAGAGGAAGAAGGCGCGTGCGCTCTCGGTCTCCTCGGCGATCAGATCGACGAGGGCCGGCACCAGCATGCCGGCCGAGAGGAAGGTCACCATGATGCCAATCATGAAGACCACTGGGCGCAGGGACATATTCAATGCCGCAGTCTCCGCAGACGCGGGCGCCAGGCACGCGCAGCGCGGGGAGGCCTAGTGAAGACTAAGGCGGTCATAGGGCCGGTCCAGCGGAAAATCGGGGATGATGGCGGCAAAGCTGTCACCGCCTTCGCGGCGCATTTCATAGCTTCCGCTCATGAAGCCCGAAGGCGTGGAGAGCGGGGCGCCGCTGGTATAGCGGAAACGCTCACCGGGCCGGATCACCGGTTGTTCGCCGACCACGCCCGGACCCTGGACATGCTCGCTGCGCCCCATTGAATCGGTGATGACCCACTGGCGCGAGATCAGTTGAACGGGCTGGGCCGACATATTCTCGATCTCGACCGTATAGGCCCAGACATAGCGATTCTCATCGGGCTCGGACTCGTCTTCGAGATAATCCGGGCTGACACAGATCTTCACGCCGTCGGTCTCGTGCTCGTACATGATGCCTTGCTCGCCCACTGCCAGCGGCCGGTATCGCCGCTGGTTCCAATTCGCCACATCATCCGCCCGCTCGCGGCCAGGCTCAACCCCCTACGGTCAGCACGGCTGGACAGGAGGCGGCGGATGTTGGACATCTCCTGCCCATCCGCAGCAGCCCCGATCCTGTCATGTCCGCTTCCGGCATCCTTCCCGACCACCAGCTTCAGGCCCTGTTTGATCAGGGTGTCATTGCCGCGGATACGCCGCCCGATGCCGCCCAGATCCAGCCAGCGAGTATCGATTTGCGCCTTGGCGCCAAGGCTTTCCGGTTGCGCGCCAGCTTTCTGCCCGGCCACGCCCTCTCGGTTGCCGACCGGTTGGCGGACGATCTGGTCATGCATACGGTTGACCTGCGCGATGGCGCCGTGCTCGAGACCGGCTGCGTCTATCTTGCGCCTCTGCAGGAGCGGTTGAAACTGCCCGCCGGCCTCAGCGCGGCGATGAATCCGAAGAGCTCGACCGGCCGGATTGATGTCTTCACGCGCGTCATCACCGATCAGGGAATCGCCTTCGACCAGGCGCCGCTCGGATATGAGGGGCCGCTTTACGCTGAAATCTGCCCGCGGACTTTCTCCATCCTGGCGCGCGAAGGTGATCGCCTCAGCCAGATTCGCTTCCGCCGTGGTGCCCATGAATGCCTGCGCGAAGTGACAGTCAGCGTCGATCTGGCCGGGTTTGACAACGGCATTGTCGGTTATCGCGCCCGCCGCCATGCCGGCCTTGTCGATCTCTCCAGGCTGGGCGGCCATGCCAGTGCGCGTTTCTGGGAACCGATGACGGCGCCGGATCGCCGCCTGGTGCTCGATCCGGGTGAATTCTACATCCTGGCTTCACGCGAGGCGGTCTCGATCGGGCTCGATGAGGCGGCCGAAATGGCCCCGATCGCCCCGGAAATTGGCGAGTTCCGTGCCCACTACGCCGGATTCTTCGATCCCGGTTTCGGGATTGCCGAGACCGGCGGGACCGGCAGCCGTGCCGTGCTCGAAGTGCGCGGCCATGATGTGCCCTTCATGCTCGATCATGGCCAGGCGATTGCCCGCCTGGTCTATGAGCCCATGCTCGCCCGGCCGGCGGCCGCTTATGGCGCAGTCGCCTCAAACTATCAGGCGCAAGGTCTCAAACTCTCGAAATTCTTCGCCGACTGACGCGATTGCAGAGTTAATGACGGCAGGGCTTGATCCCGGAGGCATCGTGTTCGATCTTACCGGTAAGTGATCAATACGTGATCGGAAGATGACCGGCAGGTCATGATCGCAAACGGGGGTGAGTCACATGAAGCGAATTCTGGCTATAATTGCGGGCCTGGTGCTCGGCGGCGCGGCGCAGGCACAGCCGGTGCCGAGCGTCGATGACTATGCAGCTCTTCCGAATATGACTTCGGTGAGCATTTCCCCGAATGGCGAGCGCATCGTGTTCATCGCGGGCGAAACCCGTGAGGATCGCAATATTATTGTCGCGTCACTCGTTGGCGGCGCGCCCATCGTGATCGATGGCGGCGATGAACAGATTGTGGTCAGCACCTCCTGGGTCAGCAATGAGCACATCTATGTCAGCTATAGCGAGCGTCGCCGGATCGCCGCACTGGCTGAGCGCGTTGATGTCTTCCGTCCCTATATCATTCGCGTTGAAGATCAGAACGCTATCGAATTGCTGCTCAATACGCGCATCGTCGATATCGATATGGATGATGAGGACAGCATTCTGGTGACCGTACCCTTCACCAGCGGCGGCGTCGCCTTTCAGCGCCAGCCTCTCGACAGTTCCCGCGCCCGGCAGGTTTTCCGCTCCGATGAGGGCTATAATTACGTCCTCAACACCGAGGGTGAGCCCTTCGTGCGTTATCGTGGAGGTCGCGGCGACACATTTGAGCTCTGGACCAAATACGGCACCGGAAACTGGCACCGGGTTCACACCGAGCGGTTTGAACTGAAGCGTGAGTTCCAGTTTGCCGGTCGCACGACCCGCGATTGGGTCGGGGTGATTGAGAGCATTGCCGGCCTGGATCCGACCGGGCGCTATGGCTATTTCACCTCAGAAACCATGGGCGAACGCGGCGTTGAGACGCCCGGCCGCCGCCGTGCTGTCTTCCGCTACGACTTTCAGGAAGAAGCGATTGAAGGCCCGCTGATATCCTCGGATATCGCAGATATTTCCAGCTTCATGACCGATTGGCGCACTCATGCCATCATTGGCGTGAGCTGGGATGAGGAGCGCCGCCAGGTCGAGTATTTCGACCCGGAATTCCGCGAGCTCTATGAGCAACTGGTCGGTTTCTTCCCGGATTCGAACGTCAATATCGTCAGCTGGGATGTCGATTTCCGCAAGGTCGTCATCAATATTTCCGGCGGACATACATCGGGTGCCTATTATCTGATCGACCGGGTTTCCGGCGATGTGACCTTGCTGGCCGCCTCGCGCCCGCGCATTCCCGAAGAGGCGATGGCACCGGTGGAAATCATCCACTACACCGCCCAGGACGGGCTTGAGCTGTTCGGTTATCTCACTCTGCCACCGGGCCGGGACGCGCGGGACCTGCCAGCCGTTCTTCTGCCGCATGGTGGCCCTGAGGCGCGCGATTTCTATGGCGTTGACCCTTGGGCACAATTCCTTGCCGCGCGCGGCTATGCCGTCTTCCAGCCTGAATTCCGCGGCTCGGGTGGCTTTGGTGTCGAATTCGCCGAACGTGGCTATGGCCATTGGGGCGAGGAAATGCAGACCGATCTTTGGGACGGTATGCAGGTTCTCGTCGACCAGGGGACGGTCGATCCCGACCGCGTCTGCATCTTCGGCTGGAGCTATGGTGGTTATGCGGCCTTTGCCGGCGCGACGCTGACCCCGGACCTTTATCGCTGTGTCATCGCCGGCGCCGGTGTCTCGGATATCCTGACCATGATGGAGTATGAGCGCGACAGGCTGGGCGGCGATTCCCAGGCCTATTGGGCCCGCAATATCGGCGACTGGCGCCGCGACCCTGAACATATCCGGGCGATCTCCCCCGCGCAGCAGGTGGATCGCATCACCGCACCGCTGATGATCATCCACGGTACGGATGATCTGATCGTGCCGTTCAGCCAGGCCGAATACATGGCCCGGGCGCTCGATGCCGCCGGAAAGCCCTATGAAATGGTGGCGATCCAGGA
>NZ_CAXBKN010000012.1:0-43731 GCF_963976135.1 uncultured Maricaulis sp. | reverse complement strand
CCTCTTCCATCAAGGAAGAGGAGGGTGATTGTCATCACGGCTCCCCCAAACGCGAACGGCCGGCGGGTTACCCCGCCGGCCGTTGCATTAAGTGACGCCGGTAAGCGCTATTCGGTGACCGGGAAGCCGCGGTCGCGCATCAGGGCTTGCGGGTCGGCGTCGCGGCCGCGGAAGGCGCGGTAGGCTTCGCCCGGGTCGACCGAGTTGCGCGGGGCGAACAGGGTTTCGACCAGGCGGCGCGAAGTTTCCGGATCGTAATAGCTGCCAGCCTCTTCAAAGGCTTCGGCGGCATCGGCGGTCAGGACGTCGGCCCACATATAGCCGTAATAACCGGTGGCATAGCCTTCGCCCTCGAACACATGCCCGAATTGCGGGCTGCGGTGACGCATGACGATTTCGTCCGGCATGCCGAGGCGTTCCAGGGTCTCGCGCTCGAAAGTGTCGGGATCGCCGATCTCTTCGGGCGGGGTCATGTGATAGGCCATGTCCATCAGCGCGGAGGCAAGATATTCGCCGGTCGAGAAGCCCTGGTTGAAATTATTCGCCGCACGGATGCGGGCGATCAATTCCTGGGGCATGGGCTCGCCATCGACATTGACCAGGTAGTTGTTGACCACCGGGTCGGTCAGCAGCCAGCGCTCGAGCAATTGCGACTGGAATTCGGTGAAGTCGCGGACGCCGCCATTGAGGGTCGGGTAGGCGACATTCGAGGACAGGCCGTGCAGGGCATGGCCGAATTCGTGGAAGAAGGTGGTCGCATCATCCCAGGAGACCAGGACAGGCTGGCCCGGTGCCGGCTCGACGAAGTTGGAATTATTCGTCGCCAGGACATTGGTCTGCCCGTCATAAGTGGTGTGGCCGCGGAAGCTGTTGGCCCAGGCGCCCGAGGACTTGCCGGTGCGGGCATAGGGGTCGAGATACCACAGGCCGATATTGGCGCCGGTGTCGCGATCGGTGACTTCCCAGACGCGCACGGTCGGGTGCCAGACCGAGACGGTGCCTTCGGGCAATTCGGAGAAGTTGAAGCCGAACAATTCGCCGGCGACGTAGAACATCCCCTCGCGCAGATTGTCGAGCTGGAGATACTGGCTGACTTCCTCGCTATCGAGATCATAGCGCGCGGCGCGCACTTTCTCGGCATAATAGCGATAATCCCAGGGCGCGATGGTGATGTCGGCGCCTTCGCTGTCGGCCAGGGCCTGCATGTCGGCGACTTCCTCATGGATGCGCGCGACGGCGGCGGTCCAGACGCCTTCCATCAATTCCATCGCGCGTTCCGGCGTGCCGGCCATGCGGTTTTCCAGACGCCACTGGGCGTAATTCTCATAGCCCAGCAGTTCGACGCGTTCGTCGCGCAGGGCGAGGATTTCCATGATCAGGGCGTTATTGTCGTACTCGTCGCCATTATCGCCGCGATTATAGTAATCCCGCCAGACGATTTCGCGCAGATCGCGCTCGTCGGAGAAAGTCAGGAAGGGGTCCATCGAGGAGCGGGTATTGGTGATGGCGTATTCGCCCTCATGACCGCGCGCGGTGGCGGCCGCAGCCGAGGCCTGGACGAAGCCGTCCGGCAGGCCGGAAAGCTGGTCGGCGCTGATGTAATGGACGTAGTTTTCCTCGTCATGCAGAAGATTGGACGAGAAGGCGGTGTAGAGCTCGGACAGACGCTGGTCGATCGCGGCATAGCGCTCGGCGGCTGCGCCTTCCAGCGTCGCGCCATTGCGGGCGAAGCCATCATAGGTCAGCTGCACCAGGCGCTGCTGGTCGGGGCGCAGGGACGCCATTTCATCGCCCTCATAGACGGCGCGGACGCGGGCGAAGAGCGCGGCATTCTGGGTGATCTGCGAGGAGAAGGCCGACAGGCGCGGGGCCATCTCGGCCTGGATGGCGCGGAATTCCGGCGTCGACATGTTGGACGACCAGATGCCCCAATAGCGGAAGACATTGCCGAGCGGCTCGCCGGCCCGTTCCATTGCGACGATGGTGTTCTCGAAGCTGGCAGGCTCGGGATTATTGGCGATGGCATCGATCTCGGCGAGATTGAGCGCCATGCCCTCTTCGAGGGCCGGCTTGAGGTCGTCAAGGCTGGCGGTATCGAAATTCGGCACACCGCCGAACGGGCCGGTCCATTCCGCGAGCAGCGGGTTTGAGGACATGACGGTCTCCGTGGTCTCGGTGGTGGTGGATGTATCGGCCGGGCTGGCTGTGGTGGTCTGGTCAGCAGGGGTGCAGGCCGCGGCAAACAGCGCGGCGGTGCTGACGGTAATCATCATCAGATGACGCATGGCAGGTCCTTTCGGGTCAATTCGTTGCGGCGAACCTATCGCTTCCGCGCATGGCTGGAAAATTAAGAATTCACCATCTTGTCCGCCGCCGCCGCTTGATCACGCGGGCGGTGCAGACGATGCTCCCGTCGGCCTTCACCGGACCGGAGACAGATCAGTGCGGATCATCGCCATCATACTGATTGCAACGATCACTCTGTTGTTGATGTGGGGCGTGTGGCGCCAGCCTGCAAGCCTGACACCCGATCCGGACCTGCAGCTGCGCGTCGTCGAACGGGCCGCGGCGGGGCCGGGGCCCTACCTGGTCGGGGTGCAGCCCTGGCTCGAGCCGGGCCATTACCATAGCGCCGCCGCGCTGTATCAACGGCTCTCGGCCTATCTTGATGAAATCCGGGATGAAATTGACGCCGAACCGGGCTCGATCATCGTGTTTCCCGAGCATGTCGGTACCTGGCTGGTCGCCGCTGGCGCGCCGCATTCCGCCTTCACCGCCGACGCCACCGCTGCCGCAATGACGGCGCTGGTGGCGGCCAATCCGCTACGCTTTGCCGCAGCCTGGCTTGGCTCGGACGAGGAGGACCGCATGGCGGCGGCGATCTTCCGCATGCGCGCTGCGGCGATGGCGCGGGACTACCAGGCGGTGTTCTCTGCCCTGGCGGCCGAGTATCGCGTCACCATTGCCGCCGGCTCCATCGTGCTGAGCGAACCGCGCGTCGAAAACGGCGTGCTGATCGCCGGTGATGGCCCGCTCTACAATACCGCTGCGCTGTTCCACCCCGACGGCATGATCGACCCGCAACTGGTGCGCAAATCCCACCCGATCCCGAGCGAGACGCCCTTCACCGCCGCCTGGCCCGCGGAAAACCTGCCGGTGTTCGACACACCGTCGGGGCGTCTGGCGGTGCTGATCTGCGCCGATAGTTGGCATCCCGACCTCTATGCCAGCGTGCGCGCGCTTGATGCCGACATCATCGCCGTGCCGGCCTTCCTGCAGCCCTCTGGCGTCTGGGACGAGCCCTGGGGCGGCTATACCACCGGCTGGCCCGATGATGCCGACCGGGCCGATGCCGGCCGTCTCACCGAGGGTGAGGCCTGGCAGCGCCATGCCCTGGCCGGGCGTCTGGTCTCGGGCGGGGCGGAGTTTGGCATGACGGCCTATCTGCGGGGCCGGTTGTGGGATCTCGGCTCCGACGGGACCAATATCGCGGTCGAAGGCCGCACGGTATTTGTCAGCGACGGCCTCGATGGTGCGGCGCTGACCCTGCTGCCGCTGGGCCCGGCCGGCGAGTGAGGCGCAGGGCTCAGCCCGCCGCGAGCGCCGCCTCCACCTCTTCGGCCGCGCGTTCGGCGGCCTGCAGCGCGCCTTCGAAATAGCCGTAATACTGCGTCGCGGTCTCGGTGCCGGCGACATGGACCGGGCCGAAGGGGCGGCGCAATTCCATGCCGAGCGAGGTCCACACGCCGGGGCCCATCAGCGCGGCATAGCAGCCGCGGGTATATTCCTCGGCGACCCAGTCCTGGTCGACATAATCGATCGGATGCAGCGCCCGCTCGCCAAAGAAGCGGGCAAAGGCGGCCAGCACCGCCGCCTGGCGCTCGCCGGGATCGCGGCCGGACCAGTGGCGGGCATGATCGCCCTCGATAAAGCCGAGCAACAGGCCTGCCGTCTTGCCCTGTTCGCTATTGTCGAAGGTGACGCGGACCTCAAGATCAGGCCCGACCGCCTGGCCCGCCAGCCCGTCCTCGCGCCAGAAGGGCGTCTCATACTGGGCGATGCATTTGATACAGGCGCCTGGCGGCATGCGTTGCCAGAGGGCGGCACGGCGCGAGGGCAGGACCGGGTCATAACGCAGCCGCACGGCCTGGGTTGGCGGCAGGGCGAGGATGGCGCGGCGGGCGGTGAACTGCTGGCCCGAGGCCGTCACCGTAACACCGTCATCACCCCAGGCGATCCGCTCGACCGGATGGTTCAGCCTCACCCGGTCCCCAAGCCCCGCCGCCAGGCGCTGCGCCACCCCGGCCATATCGCCATGCACCCGGTCCTGCTGCGCGCCGCCGGTGGTGGCGAGGAGATTGTCGAGCGAGGTGCCGGCGCGGGCATAGAAGAGCGCGTGCAAGAGCGAGATCTCGTGCGGCTCGGCGGTGAAGACAGCGCCGATCCCGACGGCAAAGATATCGAAGGCCTGGCGGGTGAAGGCCTGTTTGCGCATCCATTGCCCGACCGTCTGGTGATCCCATTCAGCCGCCTTGGGGTGGGCCCACGGGCTCGCCGGGTCGAGCTGGGCCGCCATGGCGTCGAAGCGGGTCATCATCAGATGCACATTGACCAGGACATGCGGCGGCAGTTTCGGGATGGTGCCGGTATAGCGGCCGAGCTTTTCGCGGTTGAGGATCAGCCGGTCGCCGCTGTCCCAGAGCGGGTATGTCGTCATGCCGAGGCGTTCGATCAGGGCGTAGAGCCGGTCCTGGCCGGGTCCGACCCATTGTCCGCCGAGATCGGCGGTGTCGCCATTGGCGAAGCTGTGGGCCAGCGCCCGTCCGCCAACGCGGTCACGCGCCTCGAGCAGGATGACGTCATGACGGTCCCTGAGCAGGTCCGCTGCACGCAGGCCGGACAGACCGGCCCCGATGATGATAACGTCGCTCTCGTGTGCTGATGTCATGGCTCGCTCCCCGGGAGCGGCACGCTAGCATACCGGAACCGCGCCGAGCGAGGCCGGGATTTTTTGCCTGTTTACCTGACGCTAACCCTTTCGCCGTGCTGTCGCCGCAATCCCCGCTGATAAGCTGGGCCCTGTTTTCAGCGACCGGAGGTCTCACATGCGCATCCTTGCCGCCACCATCGCCGCCCTGTCCGTCTGCTTCCTGGTGCCCGCTCATGCGCAGGACCCGGAATACGGACAGCCAAGTGAGTATTCCGAGCCGGTCGACACCTATTCCCAGGATGAGCTGACCGAGGCGGTCAGTGATTTTTTCGGGGTCACCGCCGAAGCGGCGGCCAGCATGATGGAACGCATTTTCTCCGATCTGGGACGCCCGGTTGGCTATATCGCCGGTGAGGAAGTGTCCGGCGCGGTCGGTTTCGGCCTGCGCTATGGCGAGGGCTATCTGACGATGAAGAGCGGTGTGCGCGAGAAGGTCTACTGGCGCGGTCCGTCGGTGGGCTGGGATGCAGGCGGCAATGCCAGCCGCGTCTTCGTGCTGGTCTATAATCTCGACGACCCGGCCCTGCTGTTCCAGCGCTTCCCGGGTGTTGAGGGCACGGCCTATCTGGTCGCTGGAATGGGCGTGAATTATCAGCGCGCCGACGATATCACCCTGGCACCGATCCGCTCCGGGGTCGGCCTGCGCGCTGGCGCCAATGTCGGTTATCTGGCCTATACCCGCCGCCGCGCCTGGTTACCTTTCTAGTGAAGATACGCCCCTGCGAGCCAGCCGATCATGCCGGTGTCGACACTCTGCTTCGAAGCGCCTTTCCCGAACCGGGTGAGGCACGGCTGGTGGTCGCCCTGCGCGCGGCTGATGCCGACACGCTCGAGCTCGTCGCCGAACTAGATGGCCGGATTGCGGGCGTCGCGATGTTTTCCCCCGCGATGGCGAAGCTGGATGATGGGCGCGAAATTCCCGGTCTCGGCCTCGGGCCCGTCGCTGTATTGCCAGACTATCAAAATCGCGGCATTGGCGCGGCCCTGATCGAGGCCGGACTCGACTTTATCCGTACGTTGGGGCCGAGCTATTGCATCGTGCTCGGCGATCCGGACTTCTATAGCCGTTTCGGCTTTGAGCCAGCGCCCGCCCTCGACCTGCATTGGGCCGATGACCCGGAAGACAAGACCGGAAATGCCTTCCAGGTGCAGGCCCTCAATGATGCCGCGCATCTGCCGCGCGGCACCCGGATCGCTTATCACCCTGCCTTTGATGGCGTTTGAGCCTACTCGCCGTCAGCGGCGTGGATCGCCCGGTGATCAAAGCTGAGCACGCGTGACATCCGCCAGGCATCGCCTTCCAGCCGCCACAGCGTCGTGAAGCCGGCGCGTCCGGTCAGCTCGGGTTCTGCGCCCGGGCGCACGATGCTGAACATGTGTTCGCCGCTCTGCACCGCGCCATAGAGCACGCCATTATCATAGAGCGGGTGCAGGACCAGCGAGCCGTCGACCAGGGTCCGGGTCACATGATAATCCGGGCCGCAGATATTGCGGTCTATGCTGTCGATGAAGGCGGTGCGACCCAGGGTGATGCCGCCGATATCGTGGTAGAATTCCAGGTCCTCGCTCGTCAGCTCGGCCATGAGTTCGAGGTCACAGCCGTTATAACCCAGCTCGAACACCTGCCGGTCGAGCTCCGCGAAACGGGCGTCGAGATCGGCCGCCGGGGCCTCCTGGCTCCATGCGGGTGTGGCCATGAGTGCAATCAGACATATTCCAGCTTGCAGGCGCATCATTGAAGACTCCCATTCCTTGTAAAGCTGGGCGCATCTAGCCCGCGCCGCGCCCGCCCCGGCAAGCGGGAAAGCCATTGCGGCGATCCCGCACTACCGCTGCGGATTATTGCGCGATACTGTGTGTGCAAACATGCGGCTGGTGGCAGCCAAGGGGGAGATCGACATGACCGAAGGCAGTACCATGGGCGGCCTGATCCTGCTGGTCGGAATCGGCGCTCTCTTCGTCCTGATGCTGGCCAGGCAGATCCCCTTCCAGATTATCGGGCGCATCGTCGGGCCGGTCTTCCGGCCTATCGGCAAACTATTTGGCCTGAAGGCGATCACGCGCGCGGGTCCCGGCTCGGTGCGGCCGGCACATATGGGGCCGAGCGCCTGGGCCGCGCTCTCACGCGCGGCGCGTTCGCAGACCGAAACCGAAAAAGCCCTCGGTGCCGATTTCGCGCATGAGGATGCGCATCTCAAGCGCCATGGCTTTCTGTTCCACTGGACCGGCGTCAAGGTTGGCTATATCCGCACGCCCGGCGAACTGACGCTCGAGGTGGCCGAGGACTATTACCGGCAGGGCGCGACATTTCTCAATGGCCGGGTCAAGATATCCGCCAATCCGCAAAATCTATATGAGGATGAGGAAGGCGCGGTTATCGCCGAATATTTCCCGGCCGATGCCGGTTGTCTCTATCTCCTCAACGAAATGCGCAAGACGATCAACTCCAATGTCCGCAAGCTGACCGTCGTCTTCTCGACCATTATCGCCATCGTGCTGATCATCAACCTGCTCTATAATGACGGAAGCCTGATCGCACTGGCCGGGCCGATGTCGCTGGGCCCCTTCACCATGAGTGCGGCCGATCTCAGCCAGGCCATGTTTGCGGGCCTGTCGACGATTGGCGGTGCGTTTGCGATGTGGATTATCTATTTCATGGAATATGTGCCCTATCAGCGCAATAACTTCCGTGAATTATCCAATTTCGTCACCCGCTATCTCGCCCGCCTCAACGACCATTTCCGCACCGCTGAAGGCCAGGCCAAATCAGTCACTGTCGGTCAGGAAAAGGATGCTGCGAAATTCTCGCACTCGGCGCGGATGTGGCATACGAATGTGCTCTGGATCGCCCAGCGGATCTTTTTTATCGAGAGTTTCGTTCGCAATATCATGTTCCAGATGCTGCGAAATTCCGGCTATTATCTGGTCTTTGTGCCGCTGATCTTTACCGTCGTGCTGGCCGGGCTCAACCTGGCCCTGATCGAGTGGACCGGCTTCGATGCCGGCGCCCGTCTGGCGGATCTCGGAATTATCTTCCTGATCCTGTTCGTGGTGCTGGTCAGCATCTACGCCGTCTTCCTGCGCCGTTCGATGGCGAGCATTGACGAGATCAACCAAGATGAATGGATCGGGTTCGACAGCCTGTTGCTGGAAAATGTGCTCGGCGAGATCGTCGGCAAATATGCCGAGGATGTCGGCTATTGGAAAAACCGCATTGGCGGTAGTTTCTGACCCTCAGGCCTAGCTGATCTTGACGTGATCGCCCTCGCACAGGGCGTGATCCGACAGCGTCTCGATGACGCGGCATTGATCGACCTCGCCATGGGCGCAGTGATCGAGCATGCGTGCCAGCTCCATCCGCACCGCCTCCAGCCCGGCAATGCGGCGCTCGACCTCGGCCAATTGCCGGCTGGCAATGGCATCGGCGCGCTCGCACGACTGGCTGGGCCGGTCGGAGAGTTCCTGCAGCGCGCGCAGATCATCGAGCCCGAAGCCGAGCGCCCGGCCATGGCGGATGAAGCGCAGGCGCTCGATATCGGCCTTGTCATAGCGCCGCTGGCCACCGTCTGAGCGCGGCGGTGCGGCGAGCAGGCCGATGGTCTCATAATAGCGGATGGTCGGGACCTTGACCCCGCTCGCCCGCGACAGCTTCCCGATCGACAAGTCTGACATTTGTGCTTGAACCTCTAGTGACTAGAGAGATTAGGGTGTTCCTGAAGCGATTGGCAAGGAGTGGATTTGATGTCGGGAAGTTGTTGCGAAGCCAGGGAATTCGACGGCATGAGCCCCGGATTCCGGCGCGCCCTGATCGCGGTCATCATCATCAATGCCGCCATGTTCGTGGTCGAGATGCTGGCCGGGGCCGCTGCCCAGTCACAGGCGCTGAAGGCCGATGCGCTTGATTTCTTCGCTGATGCCGCGACCTACGGGCTCTCCCTCTGGGTGATCGGCAAGCCGCCGGGCTGGCGCGCCAATGCCGCCCTGGTGAAGGCGGGCAGCCTGTTTGTGATGGGCGCCTCGATTCTCGCGCTGGCACTCTACCGGGCGATCTTTGTCGCCCAGCCGGTGGCAGAATTGATGGGCGGGATCGCGCTGCTGGCACTGGTGGCGAATGTGATCAGCGTGTTGATCCTGATGCGCTGGCGCGATGGCGATGCCAATGTGCGCTCGGTCTGGCTGTGCTCACGCAATGACGCGATCGGCAATATCGCCGTCTTCGTCTCGGCCGGTATTGTCTGGCTCACTCACAGCCACTGGCCCGATATCATTGTCGCGGTCGGTATGGCCGGCCTCTTCCTCAGCTCGGCCTTCCAGATCCTGACCCAGGCGCGCCGCGAACTGGCCGGACAGCAGGCCGCGCCGCTCTAGCGATGGCCTCCGGTCGAGAAGACCGAACCAAGCAGATCGTCTGATTGGCGCGACTCATGACTGTGCTGGTAGGGCCGTTCCTGCGGAGCGGTCCCGGGAGCGGCACAGCTGGTGCAGCCCGAGGCGATACGCTCGCGAACCGCTGCCAGCTGGAGTGACAGATCATGGAACCGGTCCTGGCCTTCATGCCAGAGCCGGGCCGTGTCCTGGCAGCGCGCTTCGTCGAAGCGGTTCTCCTCCAGGCAGCGATTATAGGTCCGGCAAGAGGCGGTCGCGAACCGATAGGACGCGTCGAGATCGGTTTCGAACGCGGCGATCAACTCCTGGGTCTGTGTATCCGCCACACTGGCCGAGCGGCCCGGATCAACCTGGATGGTCTCCCGATAGCGGTGGATCTCCTCCAGCATGCCCAGGCGTTGTTCGGCCAGGCCGGCAACCTGGCACATATTGGTTGCGGGCTCGACGGTGTCGACGGCGCGCGGCGGCGGCGGGGACGGGTGGGAATGTGGCGGCATGCTGCCTGGCGACTGGGTCGTGGCACAGGCCGACAGGACGCTCGCGGCAGCCAGGAAAAGTGTGATTTTTCTCATGGATATCAATTCCTTTGTGAGTCACTGGCAAGCGGGCTGGCGGGCCCGGCCTGACCGTCATCCATTGCGGCCTGGTAGCAGCCGGGCTGATCGAGCTCATGCCCATTGCTGCGCCGCGCCTCGTCGACGCGTTGTTGCCAGGCGACATAGAAGCGATCACCCGAGCTTTCCGCTTCCCGGAGCAGGGCCCGGGAAATGCGGGTCCAGCGTTCGGAGGGGGTGCCACTGCTGCTGGTGAATTCACGGCGCAGCTGTATTGCCCTTGCATGCCCGAGATCGGCGGCGCGGCGCAGATAGCTGTCGGCGCGCTCCGGGCTCTCGACCAGGCCGCACAGGCGATAACTGCCCTGGACCGTGCCGGTGCCATAGATCAGGGCGAGATTGAAATTGGCACCGCCATTGCCGCGCTCGGCGGCGGTGTCGAGCCATTCCATGGCGCTGTCTATGCTCTGGACCACGCCCAGACCGGTGGCGAACATAATGCCCATCAGATTCTGGGAATCGGCGTCGCGGGCATTGATGGCTGCATGACAGATCAGGGTGACGGTTTCCTGCGAGGTCAGCGCGCCGGTCTGGTCATAGCCCATTTCACGCTGGAAATCGCGCACCGAGCGCCGGGTCACCGGGCCGTAGGAGCCGTCGACCGGGCCGGAATAGAAGCCAAGCGCGGCCAGCGCCCGCTGGCGGGCGATCAGCTGAATGATATCGCCCGTACTGTCGGGTTGGCCGGCGCCATAGGCGATGCGTGCGAGACTGTCGGGATCGGTGGGACAGGAATATTGCAGCACAGCAGTCTGAAGTCTCTGCTGGGCCGCCAGCGTCGCCTGCACGCCACTCGGCGAGCCGGCATGCAAGGATCGGTTCCAGGCATCGCGGGCCTGTTCCATCTGCTCCATCGCCTGATAGGCATCGCCGACATTCAGCCAGCACCGCGCCAGGTCGGGGGCCATCCGCCGTGCCTCCTCGGCACTATAGGGCGCCGGGCAAATGCGTTCCCCGGGCGTGCCGAAATAGCGCGAGCGCGAGGTGTAGCGCGGGTTGGCGTAGGAGCGCGGATAGTCGCTGGAGACGGGCTGGTTTGTGAAAGAGAGCGGCCGCGTCGGGCTTGTCCCGGCCGGATCGCCATAGATGACCCGGTCTGTATTGAGCCCATCGCCGCTATAGCCGCCCGCTGGCCTGTCCTGGAAAAGGCTGCCCTGGTAGGCCTGGTCCGGATAGGTGCCGTCCTGATAGGAATAGAAATTATCGCGACTGCCGTCCGGGGCAAGGCTGGCCGGGCCTGTGGGATCCGGCACGGTGTCGGCGCCGAAGGGCCACCACCAGCGGCGCTCATTCGTATCCGGGCAGGCCTGGACCGCACAATAGCCCGCGCGATAGGCGCGCGAATGGGTAAAGCCGAGGATCGCGACCAGACCGATGACGACCAGAATCGTCGCCGCGGCCTGTGTCAGCAAGGCTGTTACCCGATCCATCATCTACGCACATCCCCCGCGCCGTTCCGAACCACGTCGAGTTTCAGTTAACGACCATTAACCATACTAGCTGTAGGTGCCGCATATCACCATACGCCTCAGGCGAGATTGCAGGAAAATTTGGCAACCGAGCGGGGAAAATGGCTTTTTCTCCAACAGGTTGAATGGGCGCTCTCTGACTCTCCCTTCAGGCGAGTCGGGTCGTCTCGAAACGGATCTCTGGCCAGAGCGCGTGCTGGCGCAGGCATTTTGCATTCCAGCCCGTCTTGTCGGCGAGGTCCTCGACCGGGCGGACGTGCAGGGAGAAGAGCTCGTCGAGCCCGTAGGGGGCGAGCACCTCCATTTCACCCTTGCGGTCGAGACGGACCGCGACGGCATGGGTGTGGGAGGCGAAGTGGGCGACGGCGTCGGCCGTGCTCGTCAGCGGCGCGCGGGTGACGCCATGCTTGGCGCCAAACCAGAGATGGACGCGGGCCTGGTTGCGGATCTCGACGATGGCATCGAGATCGGCGAACACGGTCTCGCCGGCCTTGATGACGACATCCTCGGCCGCCTCGCTGAGATCGGAGGCGTCGTAATAGCCGAGGTCATAATCATTGACGCCAAAGGCCGGATCGCGCCCGGTCAGGGCATTCCACACCGCCTGGTAGACGGCGCCGGCCATCAGGCCATGATCGGGCAGCTCCATCGCCGCGGCACGTTGCAGCACCGTCATCGCCAGCGGATTGGCCCCCACCGCCTCGACCAGAAAGGCCTGCTGTGCGTCGGCTCCAGCGTTGGCGAGGCGGCGGGGGTTGAGCATCAGCCGCGCAGCGTGCCGCCGGTGGCACCGGAGACCTTGGCGATCACCTTGGCGGCGACGGCGTCGATATCCTCATCGGTCAGCGTCTTGTCGCGCGGCTGCAGCACGACCTCGATCGCCAGCGAGGTCTGGCCCTCGGGCACACCCTTGCCCTCATAGACGTCGAATACGGTGACATCGCTGATCAACGCCTTGTCGGCGCCCTTGGCGGCGCGGATCAGGGCATCGGCGGCGACGCTCTTGTCGACGAGGAAAGCGAAATCGCGTTTCACCGGCGTCAGATCGGCGCGGTCGAGCTGGGTGCGGGCCTTGAGGCTGTTGGCCTTGCGCGGCTGCGGGATGGCGTCGAGCACGATCTCGAACGCCAGTACGCGGCCATCAATGCCCAGCGCCTTGAGCACGCGCGGATGGATCTCGCCAAACTCGGCCATCACATTCTTCGGCCCCAGGCGCAGCACGCCGGAACGGCCCGGATGCCACCAGTCGCGCGCTTCCGGCGCCACCTGCAGCGAAGCGGCAGGCGCACCGGCGGCCTCGAGAGCGGCCATCGCATCGGCTTTCACATCGAACACATCGGGCTGGCGCGAGCCGGTCCAGTGACGGCCGCTGGTAATGCGGCGTACGCCGGTGGCGACCAGAAGCTGGCCGTCGGGCGCATCGGTGAGATAGACCGGGCCAACTTCAAACAGGCGTGCATCGGCAAGGCCGCGATCGGCATTGGCCTGCAGCGCCGTCAGAAGATGGATCAGCGCCGTCGGGCGCATCACGTCGAGCTCCGAGGAGATCGGGTTTTCCAGCGCCAGGCCGGCGCCCTGACCACCAAACAGCGCCGCCTGCGAGGTCTCGCAGAAGGACCAAGTCACCGCCTCTTGATAGCCCCGCACGGCCAGGGCGCGGCGGGCGTGGCGGGCGCGCAATTGCATCACCGTGGCCGGCGCCTGACGGCGTACCGAGGGACGTTCCAGCGAAGTCGCGACCAGCTTGTCGAAGCCGTGGATGCGGGCGATTTCCTCGACCAGATCGGCCTTCAAGGCACAATCCATCCGCCAGCTCGGCACACCGACGGTCAGCACATCGCCGGCTCCGCTCGGCTTGAAGCCGAGCGTGGTGAGGATGCGCAGGATTTCGGCGCGCGGCAGGTCGAGCCCGGTCAGGCGTTTGACCTCGGTGATCGGGAAATCGATATCGGCCGGCGCGGCGGGCGTTTCGCCGAAGACGACCGTCTCGGAGGCTTCGCCGCCACAGATGTCGAGGATCAGCCGCGTCGCGTATTCGATGCCGTCACGCACCGATTGCGGGTCGACGCCGCGCTCGAAGCGGTATTTGGCGTCGCTGTCGATGCCGGTCGCCTTGGCAGTGGCGCGGGTGATCAGCGGATCAAACCAGGCGCTCTCGATGAAGACATCGGTGGTGGCCTCAGTGCAGCCCGAATAGGTGCCGCCCATGATGCCGCCGAGGCCGAGGCAATGCGCCTCGTCAGCGATGACGCACATGGTCTCGGTCGGCGCATAGCTCTTCTTGTCCAGCGCTTCGAACGTGTCGCTATCGCCGGCACCGCGGCGCGCATGCAGATTGCCGCTCAGTTTCGCCGCGTCATAGACGTGCAGCGGGCGGCAGCGATCATAGGAGATCAGATTGGTGATGTCGGCGAGCGCGTTGATCGGACGCAGGCCGATGGATTTGAGCAGGGTCTGGATCCAGTCCGGCGAGGCGACATTCTTCACGCCGCGGATCAGCCGCCCGGCGAAGACCGGACAGGCGTCCGGCCAGTCGAGCTCGACCTTGATCGGGCAGGGAAATGTGCCTGGAACCGGCTCGATCGGCACATCCTTGAGGGTGCCGATACCGGTGGCCGCGAGATCGCGGGCGATGCCGCGCACGCCGAGCCAGTCGGGACGGTTGGGCGTAACTTCGAAATCAATGACGATATCGTCCTGGCCGAGCGCCACGACCGCCGGCGTGCCGACCGCCCAATCGCCCTCAAGGTCGATAATCCCGTCATGATCCTCGCCGAGTTCCAGCTCCTTGGCCGAACACATCATGCCCGAGCTTTCGACGCCGCGGATCTTGCGCGGCTTCTTGTCGAGCGAGAAATCCAGACCCGGGATATAGGCGCCCAGCGGCGCATAGACCGCACGCATGCCGGTGCGGGCATTGGGCGCGCCGCAGACGATCTGCTTGATCCCGTCAATGGTCTCGACGGTGCAGACACGCAGCTTGTCGGCATCGGGGTGGGCGACGGCCTCCTTGACATAAGCGACCGTGAAGGCGCCGAATTTCTCGGCCGGATTGTCGATCTCTTCGATCTCGAGACCGGCCATGGTCATGGCCTCGGCGATCTCGTCGAGCGAGGCCGTGGTCTCGAGGTGGTATTTCAGCCAGGAGAGGGGGAATTTCATTATTGATATCCGGCCGCTGCACGCGCCGCTCCCAAATTCTCGAAAACATCGGATTCACCGCGCTGGCACATGGCCACGCGCTCGGCCCGCGCCCCGCCGACCGGCGAGGTCTGCCAGCAGCGGCCGAAGACCGAGCAGTAGCAGACCTGCAATTCCCATTCGTCCCAGGCCCGGGCCGCGGCCTGCAGGTCCTCGGGCGTGATATCGGCGCGATCCCAGCGGATCCGGATCGGGGTGACGAGCTGGTCCGGCGCCAGGGCGCGGCCGGTCAGGACGGCCCAGGACAGGTCATAGCCATCCGGGAGCTGCTCGCCATAGGCTTCCATCGAGTCGACGGCCACGCCATTGCGGTAAAGCGTCACCGATTCGACCAGCGCTGGACCGACGCCATTATTGGCGATCCGGATGCCCAGACTCGCCTCCTCTGGCGTCGTCGAGACGAAACCATCCACCTGCAGCACCGGAAAGACCGAGCCATGCTGCTGATCGCGCATCACCCGGCCCTGGTCCCAGGCGACATAGAGCGCCGCGATGCCCACGAGCATCGCGCCGATCCCGGTCAGGGTCTGGTGGTTATGGGTGAACCAGCGCCACATGACTAGCTCAGGCCCGTGGCCATATTCGCCTGCAGCAGCGGCGAGAAGCCGTAATGGCCGAGCCAGCGCTGGTCGGAATTGAAGAAGTCGCGCAGGTCCGGCGCGCCGTATTTGAGCATGGCGAGGCGATCGACGCCCATGCCGAAGGCGAAGCCCTGGTATTCGTCCGGGTCGAGGCCGCAATTGCGGATCACATTCGGGTGCACCATGCCGCAGCCGAGGATCTCCATCCATTGCTCGCCGGAGCCCACCTTCACCGCCTGGCCGACACGTTCATAGCGCACATCCATCTCCGCCGAGGGCTCGGTGAAGGGGAAGTGATGCGGGCGGAAACGGGTTTCCACCTGGTCGGTCTCGAAGAAGGCGGCGAGGAAATCCTCCAGCACGCCCTTGAGGTGACCCATATGGGTCTCCTTGTCGATCACCAGGCCTTCGACCTGGTGGAACATCGGCGTATGGGTCTGGTCCCAGTCACAGCGATAGACCCGGCCCGGCGCGATAATGCGCAGCGGCGGCGTCTGGCTCATCATGGTGCGGATCTGGACCGGCGAGGTATGGGTGCGCAAGACCTTGCGCTGGCCCTCGGCATCCGGCTGCATGAAGAAGGTGTCCTGGGTATCGCGCGCCGGATGGCCCTCGGGGAAATTCAGCGCGGTGAAATTGTGGAAGTCATCCTCCACGTCCGAGCCTTCGGCGACGGCAAAACCCATATCGGCGAAAATCACGGCAAGCTCTTCCATCACCTGGGTGATCGGGTGGATCGAGCCTTGCGGCTCCGGCCGCACCGGCAGGGTGACATCGATCGTCTCACTGCTGAGCGCCGCATCAAGCGCGGCCGCTTCCAGCATCGCCTTGCGCGCATCGATCGCCGCGCCGAGTCGGTCCTTGAGACCATTCAGCGCCGGGCCCATCACCTGGCGCTCCTCCGGGCTCATCCCACCCAGGCCGCGCATCATCAGCGAGACAGACCCCTTCTTGCCCAGCGCCCCGACGCGCACGGCATCAAGGCCGGCCTCATCGGTCGCGGCGGCGATCTGTGCGAGCACATCGGCTTCGAGTGCGTCGAGAGCAGCGGTATCGGTCATGTCTTCGTCCCTGGCCAGTCGTGCACGGGTTTAGCGTCTGGCATTTCAGGTGTCGACAGGGCTTGTCGGTGGAGGGGGATGTAGAGCCCTCCCACCGCACAATATAGCGTCATCCCAGCGCAGGCTGGGACCCAGCTCGTCGAGCGCCAGCCTGCGACGGCGGAGCGCCAACATAATGTCCGTCTGCGGTTGAATCTGGGTCCCAGCCTGCGCTGGGATGACGCTAAATTTGGCGGAATTGATTGAATCCCACCTGCGCCGCGCTCTCCCCGCACCCCCAAACGAAAAAAGCCCGCCGGCATCGCCAGCGGGCTTTCCCGTAACGTCAGTCGTCCAGCCTAGGCCAGCGCGGACTGCGCCTGATCCACCAGGGCCTTGAAGGCGTCCGGCTCGTGGATGGCGATGTCGGAGAGGACCTTGCGGTCAACCTCGATACCGGCCTTGATCAGGCCGTGCATCATGGTCGAATAGGTCATGCCGTGCAGGCGTGCGCCGGCATTGATGCGCTGGATCCAGAGGGCGCGGAAGGTGCGCTTCTTGGCACGGCGGTCGCGATAGGCGTACTGGCCGGCCTTTTCGACAGCCTGGACGGCAGCGCGGAAAGTGTTCTTGCGACGGCCGTAATAGCCTTTCGCTTTCTTGATAACTTTTTTGTGGCGGATGGCCGTAGCCGGGCCGGATGTCACTCGTGACATGGTATGCTCCTACTCAATGCCGGGGGCTTAAAGGCCGTACGGGAGATATTTCTTGATGATCTTCGTATCCTGAGCGGACAGGACAACCTGTCCCCGCTTGTCGCGGATCTGCTTGGGGGTACGCTTGATCATGCCGTGACGCTTGCCGGTCTGACCGGCTTTGATCTTGCCCGTGGCAGTGAGCTTGAAGCGCTTTTTGGCGCCGCTCTTGGTCTTCATCTTCGACATTTCCATCTCCTTTGCTGGATCGGCGAACCGGTCCGAGGGTGTGAACAGTCAGCGGGCATGTCGATTTGGCCCGGTAGACTGGTGATAAGAGAGCGGGGTTTATACGCGTCTGGCGGGGGATTGCAACAGCGCGAGGGAGTCTGAATCAGGCTGCGTGCTCATGCTCGCACAGGCCGCAATCCTTGATGTGATCATGGCCGGCGCGCGCCTGGCTGCGCCAATTGATCAGATGCGCTGCGGCCAGGATGGTGACGCCGGACAGGGTAATGATGGTTTCGACCAGCTGGCTGGACAGATGCAGGGCACCGACCGCCATCAGCGACAGCCCCAGAAGGCCCAGGGCGAGAATCGGCCAGCGCGCCCGGCTGGACCGCACGCTCCAGCCCAGGGCCAGCAGCGAAACCGGCGCCGCAATCGCCAACAGGCCCAGATGCCAGGCATGGCTGGCGCCAAGCGCTTCGCCGAGATTGGGGGCCAGCATGGGCGCGGCGGCGGCCGCGACCGGGAAAACCAGGCAATGAGCGACGCAAACCGCTGACAGGCTGATCCCGGTCAGATCCAGGGAGCCATTTCCAAAATTGAGCTTGGGCAGCAGGGCCATCATGATTTCATCCGCTTTGGTCGGAAATGATATAGTATAACATCCGTGCCGATGAAAGCCCCGGCCTCTGCCATGCGCAGTTCGTGCCGGACAGCAAACGGGCGGCCCTTTGTCGGAGCCGCCCGCTTTCAGTCGTCATGCAGCAGGGGCGTCAGCCCCCGGGGCTATTCGGCAAAGCCGAGTTCGGAGATTTCCAGCTGGGCCGGGGCGCTTTCGCCTTCGCGATAGGTACCAACCCAGATGTCGTAGGTTCCCGCAGCCGGCTGATCGAAATGAATGCCGGGATTGAGGCCGTTATTGTCATCATTGCAGATCCAATCGCCGCTGGGATCATTGATGACCAGCGTCGTGTCGGCCTCCGAGAGCACGGAGATGTAGAGGTCGAGCGAACCGGGGGTAAAGGTCAGCTCGTAATCCGGCGCGGCGGAGACATAGCCACGGCACATCGAATCGGCCGCTGATTGCGCGGCAAAGCTCCCGCCGGCGATGACGTCGACGACATGGGGGTCGGGCGAGAAACCGCCGGTCAGCGCGACCGAACCGAAATTGGCCTCCAGGGAGTAGTCGAGCGCACCGCCACCCCGGTATTCATCGCCAAAGGCCAGCTCGGAGATGTGCAGTGTGGCATCTTCCGGCTCGACCTCACCATAGGTGCCGACCCAGATATTGTAGACGCCCGAGGCTGGCTGGTCGAAATGCACACCGGGATTGAGGTTGCCGGCGCCATCATCATCGCAGAACCAGCTCCCGTCCGGCGCGTTGACGACCAGGGTCGTGTCGCCGTCCGAGCTTGCCGAGATGTAGAGATCCAGCGAGCCGGCCTCATAATTCAGGTTGAAATCCGGGGCCGTGGTCGAAAAACCGCGACAATTGCTGCCGATCGCCTCGTAAATCTCAACATCCCCGCCAGCCTGGAGGGCGAGATTGTAGGGATCGGGAATGAAGCCCGCCTGCAGTGAAACCGAGCCGTAATTGGCCGGCAGGTTGAAATCGAGCACGGCGGGCACGTCAATCTCGCCGCGGAAACCGGTTTCAGAGACGAAGAGTGTTGCATCGGCGAGGGTGCCACCGGAAAAACGGCCAGCCCAGATCGCATAGCGCCCGGCGACCGGATTGGTCAGCTGGATGCCTGGATTGAGGTCTTCGGCGCCGTCATCATCACAATGCCAATTGCCGTCGGGGCCCTGGACGATCAGCGTCGTATCGTACTCCGACTCCATCGACAGATAGAGATCGTGTTGATCATTGGCGGAATAATTCAGCCAGACGCTGGGTGCCTCGCTGATCTCGCCCCAGCAATAACCGCCGGTGCCGCGATTGCCGTCGAGATCGCCGCCGGCACGCACGGCGACGCGGCGCGGATCATCGCCGAAACCGGCGCGCAGGTTGAGGATGCCGGCACTGGGCTGAAGCGCCGCATTCGGCGCTCGCGAATAGGCATTGTCGCTGGAGAATCCGACTTCGGAAATGTGCAGCATGGTCGGCTCATAGCCACTCCCTGCCGACAGGGTGCCGACCCAGATATTATAGACGCCCGATTGCGGCGCGGCGAATTCGACGCCGGGATTGAGGCCCTGGCCTGGTGCATCATCATTGCAGTGCCAGCTGCCGTCCGGTGCATTGATGATCAGCGTCGTGTCGGCGTCGGAAGCCGCCGAGATGTAGAGCGGGTAGTCACCGGCATTGTATTGCACGTTGAGGGAAGGTTGGTAGGAGATATAGCCGGAGCAGGCATTGGCGAGATCGCCGGCATAAATGGCGCCGCCGGCCTGGATCCCGACCGATGTCGGATCCTCGGCAAAGCCCGCCGACAGGTTGACCGATCCATAGGCCGGTGCCGCCTCGACATCCTGTGCCTGTGCAACCCCGCCCAACATGATCACTGCTGCGGCACCGGCCGCCCATTTATAGCTCATCATATGTCTCCCCTGATGTGCGATCTTACTCGCTGAAAAGTTCGGATATCGAAAGCGTCGCCTCCTCCCGGGAGGCGTCGGCATAGGTGCCGATCCAGATGTCGTAATTTCCCGATTGTGGCGCGGCAAAGCGGATCGACGGATTGAGGCCGTCGCCACTGTCATCATCGCAGTGCCAATTGCCGTCCGGTGTCTGGATCACCAGTGTGGTGTCGACCTCGGCATCAACCGAGATGATCAATGGCAAGGAAGCGGAATTGTAGAAAAGATTGAAGTCGGGCATGGCGGCGATGAAACCATCGCAGTCTTGACCGCGCGCCTCGCTGGCATCGATCGGGCCACCGGTCGGCAGGCGGACACGGTAGGGGTCGGGTGTGAAACCCGCAGACAGCGAGGCATTGCCGGCGCTCGGCATGGGGGACGGGTTGTCCGCGGCGGCGACGCCGCCCGATGCGATCATTGCGATTAAAACTGCGGACAGTCTGATCATTCAAATCCCCGATACCCCTGGCCCGCCATTTCCGGATCCGGCCAGTTGCCCACAATTGAGCATGCTTTGCAGAGGATATCATCTGAAAACAGGTGAACTGAACCGCGACTGAACGCCGCCGCCTCCAAAGGGGCCGGGTTCAGTCGCAATTCGGGATTTGCGGGCAATCGCGCCTAGCGCGGCGCCATCACCATCACCATCAGCCGGCCTTCGAGCTTGGGCTCGAATTCGACTTTGGCGACTTCGGCGAAGTCTTCCTTGACGCGGCGCATGATGTCCATGCCGCGATCCTGGTGAGCCATTTCACGGCCCCGGAATCGCAGGGTAATCTTCACCTTGTCGCCGGATTCGAAGAAGCGGTGCATCGCTTTGGTTTTCACCTGATAGTCGTGCACATCGATATTGGGCCGCATCTTGATCTCTTTGATCTCGACGGTTTTCTGCTTCTTGCGAGCTTCGGCCTTTTTCTTCTGTTCCTGGTATTTCAGCTTGCCATAATCGATGATTTTGCAAACGGGCGGATCAGCGTTCGGTGAGACTTCCACAAGGTCGAGTCCGGCCTGTGCGGCCGCCTCAAGAGCGGCCTCGGTCGGCACGATCCCCTGCTTCTCTCCATGTTCGTCGATCAGAAGCACCCGCGGTACGCGGATGTCTAGATTCATACGCGGTCCGTCTTTTTTTGGCGGTTGCGCAGATTGTGGTCTACGGGCTATGGCCGCTTCTCCCTTATGGCCTGCGAGCAATACTTAGTAATCCTCCGGCGGCGCAGCTGGATCAAGCCCAAACTGGCTCAAATGAGCCGCCACCCTGCCGGAGAGCCGCGCACTATGGTGAAATGATCACATTAAGCAAGCGTCGCACGCGGTTCACGCCGCAGCTGTGCGGTCAGAAAACCCGCCTGCGAAGCGCATCGCGGCGATCGCCTCGGATGGTGCGACCTGCGCCAGAACGGGCGCGTGCATCAAAATCACCGGTGCATCGCCGCGCGGCGCATTCAATGCCGGGTCCGTAACGCCGGCATAGAGCGCCAGAGCCGGCGCGCCGGCCGCGACCAGAAGGTGAAGCAGCGGCGTATCCTCACCGAAGACAAAGCGCGTGCGGCGGGCAAGGCCGGCAAGCTGGGGCAGTTTCGCCTTGCCGGTAATGTCGCGCGCGCCCGGGGCAACCTGCGAGACATAACGGCCGATTTCGCGGGTGTCCGGGCCACCGACCAGGGCCGGTGTAATGCCGGCCTGCAGCAATTCATGCGCCAGGTTGGCCCATTTCTCGCGCGGCCAGCGCAAGGGCGGCTTGACCTCTTCGCCGGCCGGCGCGAGCAGGGCAAAGGGGCCGTTCAGGCCAAAATATTCCGGATCGAGCATGCGCGATTTGCGTGCCAGGAAATCGACCCAGCTCGCGTCCGGCGATGGCGCGCCGCCGAGGGGGAAATAGGTCGGGCCGCTGCCGATCGCCGCATTGAGCACGCCGGCCAGCTCGTCGACCGGGTGTTCGCTCGATCTGCGCGTCGGGAGGATTTCCACCCAGTCACATTTTGAAAAGCGGAACAGGCCCTTGAGTTTTCGCGAAATGGCATCGCCGACCAGATCGTAGACCCGGGCCGGATGCGCGGACTTCAGGCGCTTGTCACGCGCAACCGTTTGCGGCCGTCCTTCGGGCCGGGCATCGATCTCGATCGCATTGAAGAACGGGCTGTGTTTGAGGAAGGACTCGTATTCCGGTGTTGTCAGCAGCACGATCCGGTCACGCTTGTGCGCCTGGCGGAGTGTTTTCGCCGAAGCGAGCATCCGCACGGTCGACGTCAAATCCCCCCAATGCAGGACATAAATGGTATCGCGTTGCGGTTCGATCATGGCTGCGAGCTTAGAGCCTCTTCATAAACGCGCAAAGTCGCAGCTTGCAGGGCGCGTGTCGAGAACTGTGTCCGGACATGACGGGCGGCCTGCGCGCCGATTTCGCTGCGTTGCGCCTTCGTCATCGACACGGCTTCCCGGATGGCCTCGGCCAGTGCTGCCGGATTGCCGGGTTCGACCCGCCAGCCGGTCTGGCCCGGCAGGACGACTTCGCGGGCACCGCCATGATCGGCGGCGATCACCGGGACATGCATGGCACCGGCCTCGGCGGCGGTGCGGCCGAAGGCTTCAGGCTCGACCGAGGGGGCCAGCGCGATATCCGCCAGCGCGAAGGCGGCGGGCATGTCGCTGCAATGGCCGACAATCCGCACATCGCCAGACAGGTCATGCTGACGGATCAGGGTCTCAAGTTCGGCGAGATAGCCATCGCGGCCCTGGGCATCGCCGGCCAGCAGGGTCAGCGGCAGGGCGAGGCCGTCGGCCTTGAGCTGGCCGAGCGCGGCGAGGGTTTCGCGCTGTCCCTTCCAGCCGGTCAGCCGGGCCGGGAAAAGCGCGATCAACCGGTCTGACGGCCAGGCGATATCCCAGGATGCGGCGAGTCCGGCGACGCGGTCCGGTGCAATCACCTGCGGATCGAAGCGGTCGAGATCGACCCCGCGCGGGATCACGCGGACGCGATCGGCGGCAAAGGGGTGCTGGGTGCGGATATGGGCCGCGATAAATTGCGAATTCGCGATCACCAGCTCACCGCGGGCCATGATCGCATTATACCAGCGTTTCAGCCCGGTCTTGCCGTTATAGGTGCCATGATAGGTGGTGATGAAATGCGCGCCTGTGCGGTCGGCGGCCCATTTGGCGCTCCAGGCGGGCGCGCGTGAGCGGGCATGGATCAAATCGATTTTCTCGGCCCGCACGATGCGGGCGAGGCGTTCGGCATTGCGCCAGACGGTCCAGGGGTTCTTGCTGCCCATGGGAAGGCGGATCAATTCACCGCCAAGGGCCGCCAATTCGCCTTCGAGCCGGCCACCCTGGCTGGCCACCAGGGCGCGCCCGCCAGCCGCGACAACCGCCTGCGCCACTTCCAGGGTGGTGCGTTCGGCGCCGCCAGCCTCGAGCTGGGGAATGACCTGGAGAAGATTCATGGCGTGGCGGCGCTATCGGATTTGCAAATCGTGGACAGGTCCGGGTTTTTTCACAAGCGCGCGCCTGTGACAAACGAATCCGCAGCGAGCCTGGCCCGCTTGCTGCCCGGCCCGGTCGTACTCAGCCCCGGTCACACAATGACGGAAATCTTGAATAGACCCCCGCCGTCGTCATGCTACGGCTCCGGACCGGTCTCGTGTGCAGGAGCAAGGGTGATGCGGGAAAACAGTTTCGAGCGGAGTGGGTACCGGATCACCGACCAGCGCAGCGCCTTTGACCTCGCCTCGGCCCACCGTCTGCTGAGCACATCCTACTGGTCGCCGGGTATTCCGCCGGAAACGGTCGCGAAAGCCGCGGCCAATGCCTGGACCTTCTGCCTGCTCGCGCCCGATGGCGAATTTGCCGGCATGGCGCGTTTCATCACCGACCGGGCGACCTTCGCCTATCTCGCTGACGTCATCATTGACCCGGCCCATCGCGGCCATGGCCTGGGCAAATGGCTGGTGGAGTGCCTGCACAGTCTGCCCGAGATCCAGGCCTGCCGCCGTTTGATGCTGATGACCGCCGATGCCCAGCCACTCTATGCCAGGTTTGGCTATACGCCGCTGAAATCACCCGAGCGCGCCATGGAAGTCTCCCGCCCCGACCCCTACCGTGCCGACCCTCTCCGCCAAGCCGAACCGCTCACGGGCGCTGAACCGGCGATGGACCGGGCCGCGTGTGGTGATTAATCTGCCCGCCATCGCCCTGCCGCAAAACCGGATGCCCCGATGCGTGTTTTCCTCTCCGCCTGCCTTCTCACTCTCGCCATCAGCCCGGCTCACGCCCAGACCCCGGCGATCGAGATCGAGACGGCGCGTTATCTCGACTGCCTCGACCGGGTCGAAACCGAGCAGGACCAGGCGTTCGAAGACGCCCTGAGCTGGCGGATGGAGGGTGGTGGCTGGCCGGCGGCCCATTGCGAGGCGCGCGCCCTGGTCGCACTCGGCGATGTGATGGCCGGCGCCTCGACGCTGGAAGAACTGGCCAATACCGAAGCGGGCGGCCGCGACCGGTCAATCCGCACCGCCATGCTGGTCGAGGCCGGCAAGGCCTGGCTGACGGTCGAGCGCAGCGAAGACGCGCAGCGTGCTTTCCAGTCCGCGCTTGATCTGGTGCCCGACGATCTCGACGCCCTGCTCGGGGAGGCCAGGACCGGTCTGGCGCTGGAGGATTGGGCGCTGGCGCAAACCGCTGCTGCGGCGGCCATCGCCCAGGCACCGGATCTGGCCGAGGCCTGGCGCTTGCGCGCCGCGGCGCGGCTTGAAACCGGGACGCTCGATGGCGCCTGGCAGGATATGGAAACGGCGCGGGAGATCGCACCGGACAATATCGAAATTCTGGTCCTGCGGGGCCGGATCAATGAAGCCCGCCGGCTCGCGGCGCTGAGCGAAGGCTAGTCGCGCCTAGCCGTCCGCGTGCGCCGCCAGCACGCTGCGCCATTCGTCCAGCACATCGGCATCGTCCTCATCGCCCGGACCGGCCATGGCCAGCGCGTGCGCCTCCTGCGGTGCCAGTTGCGACAGGGCCCAGATGGCCGCGCCGCGCACCATGGCGTCTTCGTCCTGAATACTGGCGCGGACCGCGGGCAGCAGGGTCAGGTCCTGCGAATTGCCGATCGCGATCATCACATTTCGCACGAATCTGCCCCGCCCGATTCGCTTGACAGGCGAGGCGGTGAAGACTTGGCGGAAACTCTCGTCATCGAGCGCCGCGAGCTCGCTGAGCAGCGGTCCCTTGAGCTCCGGGCGCGGGTGGAAGGCCATTTCCGCGGTCACCGCGGCGAACTTGTTCCACGGGCACACCGCCAGGCAGTCATCACAGCCATAGATGCGATTGCCCATTGCGGCGCGAAATTCGATCGGGATCGGGCCCTTGTGCTCGATGGTGAGATAGGAAATACAGCGCCGCGCATCGAGCCGGTAGGGGCCGGGAAAGGCCTTTGTCGGGCAGATTTCGAGACAGGCTGTGCACGTGCCGCAATGATCGGTTTCCGGCGCGTCGGGCTCGAGCTCGGCCGCCGTCAGCATGACGCCGAGGAACAGCCAGGAACCATGTGTCCGGCTGACCAGATTGGTATGCTTGCCCTGCCAGCCCAGCCCGGATTTTGCCGCCAGCGGCTTTTCCATCAACGGCGCGGTATCGACAAACACCTTCACCTCGGCGCCGGTCTTGTCGACAAAGGCGCGGGCGAAATGCTTCAGCCGCTTCTTCATCAGGTCGTGATAATCGGTGTTCTGCGCATAGACCGAGATTACGCCTTCGGACTTGCGTTCCAGCGCGGTGAGCGGATCGTGATCGGGGCCGTAATTGAGCGCCACCACCACGGCCGATTTCGCATCGGGCCACATCGCGGTCGGATGCTGGCGCCGCGCGAGCGTCTCCGCCATCCAGCCCATCTCGCCATGCATGCCGCCGGCAACAAACTCCGCCAGCCGCTCACCCGCCTCCCAGGCCTCATCGGCACGGCAGATGCGGACGGTGGTGAAGCCGGAGGCGAGGGCTTCGGCTTTCAGCGCGGCGGTGTGCATGGGGTGGATATTAGCGGGAAGAGGCCGGGGGTGATAGCTGGCAGGGCATGGGGTGGGACTGAATACAGGGCTATCGCGGCGCCAGCCTGTCGGCCAGGCGTGCCATCAGGTCCATGCGTTCGTGGAAGATCGCGACGATCAGCGCAGGAGCAGTCTCGCGCGGCAGGCAGAAGACGTAATGATGCTCGCAGCGCGCCATGCGCAGCGCCGGGTAGAGCGCGCTCATGTCCCTGAAACTTCCCTGGCCGGTCGCCAGGCGGGCAATGCCGCTCTCCAGCCCGGCCATATATCGGCGCAGCTGCGCGTCGCCCCATTGCTGGCGTGTGTAGTGGATGATTCCGCGTATATCGGCTTCCGCCGCATCCGTCAGAACATAATTGTGCCGGGTCAAGCGCGGCGGCCTGCCGCCAGTTCTTCATCGAGAATTTCGCCGATGCTCCGGGCGGACACCTTTCCCGCCTGAGCCTCTTCGATGCGCGATTCCAGCAGGGTCTTCAGCTCCTGCCATGCCCGCTCGGCATCCGTATCGCCGGGGAATAGCCGTTCGAGTGCATACTGCTTGATCGTCTTGCCCTGCAGGGCAGCCAGCGCCTTCAGGCTCTGGTGCTGCTGGTCGGTCATGTCGATGGTCAGGCGGCTCATGTGACAAACTCCGTCAATCCCCACAAACCCACATTAGCACATATACAGGAGCACCGTTACCCGCCAATTCTCCCTCAGAAATCCAGATCCGCATAATGCGCCGAAGGCTGGGTGCCGGGCAATTTATCGGTGAGCAGGCCGCGGAAGGCGGGGCGGCATTTCACCCGCAGATACCATTGCTTGACCGGCTCGAACTCGTCCCAGGGGACATCGCCGAGATAATCGACACAGGACAGATGCGCCGCGGCGGCGATATCGGCCAGCGTGTAGCGCGGGCCGGCGAGGCCATCGCGGCTTTCCAGCAGCCAGGCCATATGATCGAGATGCCAGCGCAAATGCTCGCGGCCCTGGCGGATCGCGGCCGGGTCGGGCGAGCCGAGGCCCTGGACGCGTTTTTCCAGTTTTTCGTGCAGGAGATAGGCATTCACCTCGCCGTCGAACTTGCGGTCGAACCAGTCCATCAACCGCCGGGCCTCGGCGCGGTCGGCCGGTCCGCCGGGCAGGAGGCAGGGGCTGGGCGAGGTCTCCTCAAGATATTCCAGGATGGCGCGGGTTTCGATGATGACGCGGCGGCCACCGCCGGATTCGTCCACCAGAACAGGCGTCGTGCCGGCCGGATTGAGCGATTGCAGATGGTCGGCCTGCTCCCACGGCGTCTCGAGCTGAAGCTGGTGCTTCAGGGATTTCTCGTCGAGGGCCACACGGACCTGGCGCGAGAAGGGATCGAGGGGCCAGAAATGGAGAACGCGCATGGCGTCAGACTAATCCGGTTTCGCTTAACGACTAATGTTCATGATTGGGCGCAAGCCCGGCGCGGAAGAAAGCGGTGCCGTGCGGCTCGGCGGCCCCGTGCGGGTCGGCATGGATCATGATGTCAGCGGCCGGATAGACCGCCATCAAACGCCGCTCGCACTCGACCTCGATCTCGTGCGCCTCGCGCAGGCTGAGATCGGCGGGCAGGCCGAGATGGAACTGGATGTGCACCAGGGGGCCCGAAGCCCGGGTGCGCAATTGATGCAGGTCGATAATGCGCGGATCCTCGCCAAGCGCGAGCTGGCGGATGCGTTCGCGCTCCTCATCGGGCAATTCGCGGTCCATCAATTGATCGAGCGCACCCCTGGCAACGCCCCAGGCGGTGATGCCGAGCCAGACGGCCACGCCGAGCGCGACAGCGGCATCGAGCCAGAGCCAGCCGAGAAAGACAGAGCCGGCAATGCCGGCCATGACGGCGAGATTGGCACCGAGATCGGAATAATAATGAGCCCGGTCGCCCTCGACCGCGATCGAGCCCGTCTGCTCGACCGCCCGTGTCTGGATGATGACCAGGCCGATGGTCAGCACGATCGACAGGACCATCACAGCCAGGGCCCAGCCGCTGGCCTGGATCTCGACCGGTTCAAGTACGTGCTGAATACCTTCGCGGAACAGCAGCGCTGCCGAGGCCGCCACGAAAATCGCCTGCATCACGCCGGCAAAGGCCTCCGCCTTGCCGTGGCCATAACGGTGTTCGGCATCGGCCGGTTCGGCGGCATAGCGCACGGCGAACAAGACGGTCAGCGAGGCGGTCAGATCCAGCGCGCTGTCGGCCAGCGAGGCGAGCAGGGCGACCGAGCCGGACAGATACCAGACGATGGCCTTGGTCACGACCAGCACCACGGCGACCGCAACCGAGGCGGAGGTCGCCAGGCCGGTGACGCGGCGCGCCTCGGCCGGTGCGAGGCGGCCCGGGCCGCCGGAATCGTGGGAAAGATCGTGGGGCATGACGTAAAACCTCTCAGCCAGCTTTATGGCGCACTGACAAGGCGCGTCAATGCGGGGCGGGGGCGCAAATGCACGCCTCGATCCAGTCGAGCGCCGCGCGCTGGTCCACCGCGGTCGCGATTTGCACCGGCCGGCCGTGGGGGCTTTCTCGCAGCAGGCCCGGGAAGCTCGCATCATCGGACAATTCCAGTGCCAGCGTCTGGAGATTGAACACGCCGGGCTCGGCCAGCGCCGCAATGGCGAGCGCGTCATGCGGGTAGCAGCCATCAATACCGTCACTGGCGCGATAACTGTCCATATAGTGGTTATGCGCCCGTTGCAGGAAGCGCGTCAGCGGCGTGCCGGCCGCTTCAGCAATCGCAGCGAGGCGCGCCCGGCGCAAGACCACATGGCGGCAGGTGTCGAGAGGGATGACGGTCAGGCGCGGCGCTGAAGCCAGCACGCCGCGCACCGCCTCCAGGTCGGAACCGAAATTGAATTCCACTGTGCCGCGCCGGGAGGGCGGAATACCCAGGGCTCCGCCCATGCAGATAATCCGGTCGAGACCGTCAAAGGCATCGGGATAAAGGCGCAGCGAAATGGCGAGATTGGTCAGCGGTCCGATACAGATGATCGCATCATCCGCCCCGGCCTCGCGCGCGAATGCGGCAATCCGCCGGGCACAGACCTCCGGCCCGTCTTCCTGCACATGCCCTGCCTCATAGCCAAGCACATGCCCGGCTGTCGCCCCGCCCAGCCCGTCCTCGCCATGGATTACCCGCGCATCGCGCCAGCTGCCGATCAGGGGCGCCACCGCGCCCACACTGATGGTGATGTGCGGCGGCGCGAAAAAGGATTGCACCAGCGCCGCATTGCGGGCCGCCTTGCGCGGCGCGACATTGCCGAACACGGTCGTGATCCCGGCCAGCTCAAAGCGCGGCGATGCGAATGCGCAGGCAATTGCCAGCGCATCATCGACGCCGCCATCCGTGTCGATCCAGACCTTCATGCCCCTGCTCCCGGCCCGCTCTGGCCGGCCGGTGACAATCCACTGGCCAAGCCCCGGCAAGTGATCGAAGATGCCGTCAAATCAAGCAAAACGGCCATCATGACCCTGATCCATCTTGTCGTCCTCGCCCTGATTCAGGGTATCACCGAATTCCTGCCGATCAGCTCTTCGGCGCACCTGATCCTCACCCCCGCCTTGCTGGGCGAGGCCGATCAGGGCCCCCTGATCGATGTCATGGCCCATGGCGGCACCCTGCTGGCGGTGCTGGTCTATTTCTGGCGTGATATCCGCGATGTCGCCATCGGCAAATTCGCCCTGCTGACCGGCCGCATCACACCAGGCGGGCGCCTCGCCCTGCTGGTTGCCGTCTCGCTGCCACCGGTACTGATTTTCGGCGGCGCGCTGTTCGCCCTCAACCTGGTCGACGCCCTGCGCTCGCCCTTGGTGATCGCGATCTCAACCCTTCTCTTTGCCGTCCCGCTCTGGCTCGCCGATCGCTATGGCCCCAGCGTCAAATCCATCGAGACCATGACATTCAGGGACGCCGCGCTGATTGGCCTCGCCCAGGCCGCCGCCCTCATCCCCGGCGCCTCACGTTCCGGCGTCACCATGACCGCCGGCCGCGCGCTCGGTCTCGGCCGCAGCGAGAGCGCGAGGTTTTCCATGCTGATGTCGATCCCGGTCATTGCCGCCTTCGCCGTGATCTCGGTGATCGAGTTGATGGGCGAATCCGGCACCGGCGCGGCTGATTTGCATGACGGCCTGATCGTCGCCGGCCTGTCCTTCGTCTCGGCGCTGGGCGCGATTGCGGTCCTGATGCGCCTGGTCGACCGGGTCGGGTTTCTGCCGTTTGTGATCTACCGCATCGCGCTGGGGGTGGGGTTGCTGGCCTGGCTGGCGATGTAGCGCGAGGCGGCTTATCCCCGCCCCGCCTGCCCCGTGCGACAATCCTCAGGCTCTTTGAACCCGTGAATCACCCACCCCGTATCCGGCCACCCGCCGGGCGATGGACTTTCCCCGTTCCAGCGCACCCGCGGTAATAATAGTCGTAATAGCAGCCGGTTTTCCCGAGTCCCGTAAAATTTTCCGGAGGGCCTAACCCGCTGCCATCGCCGTCAGTGTTCGAAATGTCCGATCAGCTCAAGATCTGCAAGTTCGGCAGAGGGATTATGAATTGGCCGCCGCGGCGGCGATACTCGGCCTGTTGCTCGATGATTTCTTCGGCAAAATTCCAGGCCAGGATCAGCAGGTAATCAGGCTGGTCCACAAGCAATTGCCCGGGCGGAAATATCTCCAGATGGTTGCCGCCCATATATTTTCCGTGTTTGTCCGGACTGCGGTCAACAATGTAATCGAGCTGGTCCCGGCCAATGCCGCAATAGGCCAGCAGGGTCGTGGCCTTGGCCGCAGCGCCATAGCCCACCACCCGTAACCCCGTCGCCTTTGCCTCATCCAGCCAAGCCACCAGCTCTGATCTGACGCGCCGGGCCTGCGTCTCGAGGCCGGTATAGAGGTCAGGCTCCTTGATCCTCACGGCCTGCTCGCGCCCGAGATGCGCAGCGATGGACCCGTCCGTGGTGACGGGTGAGCGGGAGACGAATATCCGTATCGAGCCGCCATGGATATCGAGGGGCTGGATCCGGTTGAGGAAAAGCCCGTGCCGTTCAAACAGCGATTTCAGTGCTGTGACCGAATAATAGAAAACATGCTGATGATAAATCGTATCGAACTCGGTCTTTCCGATCAGATCCAGCAGGTATGGCGTTTCAATCACCGCGACACCATCGCGCTTCAGGATGGTGGCAATGCCCGCCGCGAAATCGTTGATTTCGGGGACATGCGCCAGGACATTATTGGCGAGGAAGAGATCGGCGGTGATGCCCTCGACGTCGCGGAGATGTTCGGCCAGGGCCAGATTGAAGAAGGCGCAGCGCGTCGGAACGCCGATGGCATTGGCGCGTCCGGCCTGGCCGCTCGCCGGATCGATCCCCAGCACCGGTATGCCCGCAGACGCGAAATGGCGCAGCAGATATCCGTCATTGCTCGCGGCCTCGATGACCTGTGAGGCCGGGCCGAGCTGTTGCGTTTCAATCAGTGAGCGGGCGCTCATTTCGAAATGGCGCATCAGCTGCGGCGACACCGAGGAATAATACGGGTAATCATTGCCGAAGAGCAGGTCGGGGGGCACGGTCCCGGAGAGCTGAACGAGGCTGCAATCGGCGCAAGTGATCAGTGCGAGCGGGGCTGTCGGCTCGCTATCACCCGGCTCCTTCCGATGCAGCAATCGGTCCGCCAAGGGGGTCACGCCCAGCGATATCGCCGGGAATACCGCCTCGCTCTGGCAGGACCTGCAGCGGGACACCGGTTCAAACATCGGCCTCGGCCTGGTCGCCATGCGGCCGTGCACGGTCGCGCCAGTTCAGCTCTGAATCGAGTTTGCCCGCGTCCATCAGATCGATGATCCGGGCGAGACGGCTATAACGCACCCCCTCGAAATCGCCGGTGCGCAGCCCCACCCCGGTATAGGCCCGGAATAGCTGATCAACCCCGCGCTGCACCGACCATTGGGGTTCAAATCCGGGCAAGCCGTTTTCAGCCTTGGAGAAATTGACATTGTACGAGCGTTCATCGGGCGAGGCACCATCAGCCATTTCAACGCGCGACCCTGGAACTGTATCGGCAATCATGTCGGCGATCTGGAATATCTGATAATTGTCGACAGTCTGGCCGATATTGAAAACTTCATTCCTGACGAGACCGGCTTCGGCCGTGGCGGCAGCGATACAAGCCCGGCAGACATCCTCGATATGCACCAGCGGCCGCCAGGCCTGGCCGTCGCTCTTCAAATGCACCCGGCCCGTAGCCACGGCATAGGCGACCAGATTATTCACGACCAGGTCAAATCTGAGCATGGGGGCGAGGCCGTACACGGTCGCATGGCGCAGAAATACCGGACAGAAATCCGTGTCGACCAGCTCGGAAATTCCGTGTTCCGCCATCACTTTTGACCGGCCATAGGGCGTGACAGGGTTGAGCGGCGAGGTTTCGGAAATGATGGCTCCGTCCGACCTGCCATAAGTGCTGCAACTGGAGGACATCACAAAACGTGTGACACCGGCGGCCTTGGCGAGGCGCGCCAGTCGAACCGAGGCGCGATGATTGATTGCAAGGGTCAGCTCGGGATTGATGTCGCCCAGGGGGTCATTCGAGAGCGCGGCGAGGTGGATGACCGTGTCGAAACCGCGCAGGTCGTCAGCGGTGATCGCGCGTATATCCTTTCGCAACGACGCCGCCGCGGGCTGGAATTCTCCGAACGCGCAACCAGCATAATACCCTTGGTCCATGCCTTGGACAAAATGCCCTGCCTCAACCAGCATCGGGACCAGGATACTGCCGAAATAACCCCGGTCACCTGTGACCAGAATTCTGTGACCGCTCACCATGGGGCGCCTCCAGGCAGGTGTCCGTCTCGCGCCATCACTTCCAGTTTCTCGATGTCGGCCGGTGTATCCATGCAGTTCCAGAAGCCTTCATGCCGGTACGCCATGAGCTCTCCGTCCCGGGCCAGTGCCTGCAGCGGGCCCCGCTCAAATTGCGCCTCATCGCCGTTGATATAGTCCAGCACGCCAGGCTCGAGAACGAAGAAGGCACCATTGATCCAGCCTTCCCGCGCGGAAGGTTTTTCCTCAAAGGCCTCGACGCGATCAGCCTCGAGCGTCAGATGGCCAAACCTTGGTGGCGGGCGAACGGCGGTGACACTTGCCAGCCTGCCGTGCTGGCGATGGAAGCGAAGCAGCCGTTCAATGTCGAGATCGGCGAGGCCATCAGTCCAGGTGAGCATGAAGGTGTCATTCGCGAGATGGTGTTCGAGGCGTTTGATGCGGCCACCCGTTCCCGTTTCTGCGCCGGTCTCGACGCAGTCGACGGACCATCCCGAGCGCCAGGCCGGCTGGTTCGCCTGTACGGCAAGGCGGCGCTCGAAATGCGCCGCCACCTGGTCTGCCTTGAAACCCGTGGCGACCAGGAAGTCGCTATGTCCATATCCGGCATAGATCGCCATGACGCGCTCAATGACGGGTATGCCCGCGAGTTCGACCAGAGCCTTCGGCTTGTCCTTCCCGGCTTCACCCAGCCGCGAGCCCTGGCCACCCGCCAGGATCACGACCTTCACGGCGTGCACCTGTTGGCCGGTGGCGGCTGTCGATGGGGAGCCGGTCCGCGGGGGATCAAGCTGTCGTTCCGCAATAGGCGTCGGACAATTCCCGACGAATGCTGATCATCTCTGAATCGGATTTCAGGAAGAGGCATTGATCAATTTTGCGAAGCGCCTGATTGACCATCATCCGCGTCACAATATCCTTCGATGCTGCGGCTTCCACGACACGTTTGGCGATTGGTGCAAAGCGCCGGATATCGCCTTCGAGCGCGTTGCCATAGCGCGCCAGGAAGGCACGGGATCCGGTGCTGACCAGTCTGGCGCGGTCATCATGGGGAAGGTCGGCCAGACGGAACATGTTCAGATAGCCGTGAAACATGTCGACGATCGGCGTAATCCTCTCGAATGCATTCATCCTCGAATTATTCGGCAGCCCGCGCTGCTGGTCGAGCGAGAACAGATTGACCAGATGCTCCACGCGCCTCCCGGGCGAGCTGGCGCCGGGTGGCAGGCTGCGGCCGACGCGCGCCTGGTCGTTGAACGCGACCTTTCCGTAGATCGCGGCTTCACAGGCGAAAATATGGTCGCCGCCATAGCAGAAGGGTTGCGGCTGCATCCGGTCAAGCACGGTTTTGCGGTACAGAGCGAAGAAGCTGGAGGCCTGGCAGTATTTTGCAATGGCGTCAGACGCTCGCACCAGCGGGTCATCGTCCAGCAATGCGTAGAAATCCCAATTCGTCGGCTGACTGGCGAAAGGGGTACCATTGTCATCGACATACGCGGCGTGACCATAGGCCGTGCCCAGTTGCGCATCTCGCTCCAGCTCGCCGAGCAATACTTCGAGATAATTTTCGGAAACAAGGTCATTTCCGCTCAGAAGGGCAACGAATTCCGCCTCTGCGTTGATAAATGACTCATTGATGTTAGAAGTTTGCCCGACATTAAAACTGCGACGATGAGTTCTTATTTCAATATCTTTTTGCTGGGCCTTGCAGATGTCGAGCGTGTTGTCATCGGAGTTGTTGTCGAACACGTTTATTGAGAAGTTTCGAAACGTTTGGTTGTTCAGAGCGTTGATCGTAGCGCCAATGTGTTTCGCCTCATTGCGCACCGGTATGCAGACTTCAATTTTTGCGGTCATTACTTTTACCTGAAACATGTTGGGCCGGGTTTGGACCCTATCTACGCGGCCCCCAACTCCAGGACCTCGGTGTGTATGTCTAACTCGGCCAATTGGGCCCGTATCTCACGAGAATAGATTGGATTCAAAATAATGATGCGATCCGGACGCAGGGCTGGAAGTTCCTCGGGTGCCATGACGCGGTGAGCCGAGAGCGGAAGGAAGGTGCCGTTCTTGTGCGGGTTGATGTCGACTACGCCGTCTACCGCAATGCGGTCACCGCAAGTGGTCAGCAGTGCAACGGCCTTTGATCCACCTCCCCAGAGCACTGTCCGTTTACTATCTGACGCCGCGGCGCTCAACTGTTTCGACCATGTTTCGACTTGGGCATTCAAGCGGTTGCCGCTCTGCTGGTGCGCGAGCCGGTCACAACCCGCCCTCGGCGAAGGGCTTGGCCCGTTCAGTGCCGGGCGCGCCAGAAGGGTGAGATACTGGTCGCCATAGCTCAGCTCACAAGTGGAGACTTCGAAGCCATTCATCTCGAATAGAGCGCGCAGGGATTTTGCCGTGAAATAGGAGCAGTGCTCGTAATAGACGTCCCAAAACGCGCCTTCTTTCGCGATCCTCTCCCAGGATGGAACTTGGAAAAATACGATCGGGTCCCCCTGACTTCCGATCGCTGCGCGCAGAGCCCTGAGGAAATCGCCAACATCCTGGATGTGTTCAAGCGTATTGCGGCAACAAATGAAATCAGCGTCCGGCAAGCGGGTGCGTTCGTTGAACATCCGGGTCCGGACTTCATAGCTGCCGCGGCTGATCGCGGGAGCCCGATCCGCAGAAAAGGCCGGGTCAAACCCGATTCCCGTATTTTCGCCGGCCTCGCACAGGGCTGCGAGAAATTCGCCATGGCCGCATCCGATTTCAATGATTGTCTTGCGCTGCAAGCCATGGGCTTGCGCAAATTCGCGCGCCTGGGCCTGGAGGAAACGGCTATAGGTCCCGGAGAAAGCCTGGGTCGCTTCGTAATCACTCGAGTAGTCGACTTGAGCGGGATCGAATTTCGCATTCCAGACAAAGCCGCATGCGGTGCAGGCCAGCAGCTCCATATCCGCGGTGGCCACGTCTGCCGCTGCCGTTTTCGAGCGCAGGATACGCACGCTATTGGTCGGGATTTTGTCGACCCGGTAGTCGAGCGGAAATGACACGCCGGAACAGGCTGGGCAGGCCGACAAGTCATTGGGCGAGAAAGGGCGTTTCGCTGATTGTTCTGTCATGCCATTGTTCCAGCTTCTGGACGGAATGGACGGTTTATACTTAAATTCGGCAGGCAATCCACTGCAATCGGGGGGCGACCCGAAACGGCAAGACCGAATCGTCTTCCTGCTGTGGGGGTCGGCTGACCCTGGATTTAACCTGCCCCTGAGTGAGTGCGTCACCCATGAAATTTGCCTTCTCCCTTGCGACCGATAATCCTGATGTCGCAACCATCCTGTCCTTTGCGCGCGAAAACAGTTTCGACCGGGCCGAAGCCTACGTGTCCTCGCGCACCGGGAGCGGCGCCGGATATCCCGAGCTTCTCACCGCGCTGGCCGCCAGCCAGGCCGAGGCGGGGCGGTGGCAAGAGGCGCGTGAAAACTGCAAGCGCGCCGCCGCCCTGGACCCTCAGAACCCCAATCGTCATGCCCACCTGGGCTTCCTGCACTTCGCCGTGCGCGATTATGGCCGTGCGAGGCAGGCGCTGGAGCGGGCGATCGGGTTGGGTCGCGAAAAGGAGACGGATTATTCCGTCCTGTGCCTATCCTGTCTTCGGTCGCGCGATTTCGCCGCAGCGGCGAAGTATGGTGAGCGCCTGGTGCAGGCCTGGCCGAGCGGTGCCCGGAACGTGAAGCTCTATGCCGAAGTTCTCAGACTGTCCGGGGTGTCAGATGCGCCCCATATCGCGCTCCTGACCGCGGCCACAGCCTGCCTCATAGCCGGACAGCCGACGCCGGCCTTGCAGCTTTTGCAGAAGGCGAGGGAGTTGGCTCCTGGCGATGGCGGCACATGGTCACTGCTCGCGGTCGCCCATCGCGACTGCGGTTGCTATCAAGAGGCCGAACAATGTATGGAACAGGCCCTGCAACTGGGCAAAGGCTGCTGGCGAACCTACAATAGCCTCGGCTTGATCCTGCAGGAAACCTGCCGGCCAAGCGCTGCATTGGAAGCATTCAGAAACGCGGTGGAGCGCGAACCTTCCAATCCGATTCCTCTCGGCAATGCCGCCATGTCGATGCATTATATCGCGGGAATCCCGCCGGACCGGATCCGGACCGAAATCGATCACTACGCCCGGGCCGCAATGCAGGGCGTGACCGCGCCCGTTCCGTCTCCGGCGCGCAAACCCGGCAAGCCGCTCAGGGTCGGGCTTCTGTCGGGCAGTTTCCATCGACATCCTGCACTCTATTTGTCCCTGTCTGGCCTGGAAGCGATGGACCGGGAGGTCATCGAGCTGTTCGCCTATGCCAATGGCGGGCGGCGTGATGATTTCACCGGGCGCTTGCAAGGCGCGTGTTCGGCCTGGCGTGATATCCGTTCGGCTTCCGATGACGCCGTCGCCGAAAGGATGCGCGCGGACGGACTCGATATCCTGATCGATATGGCGGGCTCGAACCAGGGGCGCCCCGGTGTCATGGCTCGCAAGCCCGCGCCGGTGCAGATCAAATGGGTGGGTGGTCTCTACAATACGACCGGCATGACGTGTATCGACTGGCTCCTGGCCGATGCGGCCCAGCTCCCGGAGGCCGATGAATATCTCTATTCAGAAAACATCTACCGCTTGCCTGATGGTTATGTCGTCTATGACCCACCTGACTATGCGCCCGAGGTCGGCGAAGCGCCCGGTCTCGCCAATCAGCATGTGACGTTTTGCAGCTTCAACAATCCGGCCAAGATCAACGCGGAAATCGTCGGCGTCTGGGCCAGCATATTCAATCAGCTGCCGGATAGCCGGCTGATCCTGAAGGGCAGCGGTTTCACCTCGCTGGCGGCGCGGCGGCTGGTCCATGGCTGGTTCGAGAGCCACGGGATAGAGCGGCACCGCATTCTCATGGAGCCAGCCGTCCCGCACCGCGAGCTGCTCGACACCTATAACCGGTCCGATATCGCGCTCGATACCTGGCCATATTCCGGCGGGCTCACCACGTGCGAGGCGCTGTGGATGGGAAATCCGGTGGTGACGCTGCCCGGACCGACCTTCGCCGGGCGGCACTCAACCAGCCATCTCACCAATATCGGGCGCACGGAATGGATCGCAAATTCGCGAGATGATTATATTGCCAAGGCCGTAGCGTTGGCTCGCAACTTGCCCGCCCTGGACGAGATTCGCCGTTCGCTGCGCCATGAGGTAGCGGTGTCTCCGCTATGTGATGCCGTCGCCTTTGGCCAGAACCTGCAAACTGCGCTGCTGGATCTGGCCGCCCGCCGCTAGCCCGCCGCCATCGCCGGCTGGCGCTCAAGATGTGTGATCAGCCGAATGCCGGCTTGCGAGCAGGTAAGCGAACCGCCGAGATCGCCGGTCCATTCGCCGGCTTCGTGCATGGCGCCGACAGCGGTGCGCAGCCGCGCCGCCGCCTCGGTCTCGCCGAGACCGGCCTCGAATAATTGCGCCACGCTTTCGATCGCGCCGAAGGGGTTGGCCTTGTCCTGGCCGGCGATATCGGGAGCTGAGCCGTGGATGGGTTCGAACAGGCCGGGACGCTGGTCGCCGAGCGAGGCCGAGCCGAGCAGGCCGATCGAGCCGGGCAGCATGGAGGCCTCGTCGCTGAGAATGTCGCCGAACATATTCTCCGTCAGCACGACATCGAATGAGGCCGGGTCGCGCAGCAAGTGCATGGCGGCGGCATCGACATACATGTGGTCGAGCTCGATATCGGGATAGGTTTTGGCCCCCATCTCGCTGACGACGGAACGCCACAGACGGCTGGTTTCCAGCACATTGGCCTTGTCGACCGACATCAGTCTGCCGCGGCGCAGACGCGCCTGCCGGAAGGCGATATGGGCGACGCGCTCAATCTCGGCGCGGCTGTAGGCGCACTCATCGCTGGCATAGTCCTGGCGCTTCTGGCGGGCGCCGAAATAAATGCCGCCGGTCAGCTCGCGCACGATCAGCATGTCGACGCCGGCGACCAGTTCGGCGCGCAGGGGCGATTTGCCGGCCAGGGCCGGATGCACGCTGACAGGGCGAAGATTGGCATAGACCTGCAGCGCCTTGCGCAGACCGAGCAGGCCGGCCTCCGGCCGCGACGGCGCCTGGTCCCATTTCGGCCCGCCGACGGCACCAAGGAAAATCGCATCGCTGGCCTGGCAGGCTTTCAGCGTGTCAGCGGTCAGCGGCTCGCCGAACCGGTCGATCGAGGCGCCGCCAAAGGCGTGTTCGGAGAATGTCAGGCGGAAGCCGGACATCGCGGCGACGCATTCCATCGCCGCGCGGGCGACGGCGGTGACTTCCGGGCCGATCCCGTCGCCGGGCAAGAGGACGATTGAATAGGTTTTCATGCGCTGCGGGCCTCGTAAGCTGTGATGTCATCGCCGTGCGAGAGCAGGAAGCCGAGCGGGTCGGTGCCCTCGATCAGGCAATGCTTGGCGAAGGATTCGATCTCGAAATGAAAGCCCGGACCATTGCCCAGATCGACATATTGCCGCTCCAGATCGATCTTCACTTCCACGCCCTCATGCGCCAGTAGCCAGGCATGGGATTGCGGCGGCGCGACGATGGGCAGGATATTGTTCTTCGCCGCATTGGAGCGGAAGATATCGGCGATCTCGCTGGAGATCACGGCACGGACGCCGAACTCGTGCAGCGCCCAGGGCGCATGCTCGCGCGAGGAGCCGCAGCCGAAATTGCGTCCGGCCACGAGGATGGCGAATTCGCCCGTGTCGAGCGTGTTGAGGGCGCAATCGCTGCGTTCCTGGCCGTCCTTGTCATAGCGCCAGTCATGAAAGGCCAGCTTGCCAAGGCCCTCGCGCGTTGTCGTGGTCAGGAAACGCGCCGGGATGATCTGGTCGGTATCGATATCCTCCTGTGGCAACAGGAAGGTGCGGCTGTGCAGGTGCGCCAGTCCGGCCGGATTGTCAGACATGGGCGCTCTCCATCAGGCTGCGCGGGTCGGTGATGCGCCCGGTCACGGCGGCCGCAGCGGCCGTCGCCGGGCTGGCCAGCACGGTGCGCGCGCCGGGACCCTGGCGGCCCTCGAAATTGCGGTTGGAGGTCGAGACCACCAGCTCGCCGGCCTCGCCGCGATCACCATTCATGGCGATACACATCGAACAGCCCGGCTGGCGCCACTGGGCGCCGGAACCGATGAAGATCCGGTCGAGCCCTTCCGCTTCCGCCTGCTGGCGCACCTGCACCGAGCCGGGCACGATCAGCGCCCGCACACCCGGTGCCACCTGGCGGCCGCGCATGATTTCCGCCGCCTCGCGCAGATCGGTGATGCGCGAATTGGTGCACGAGCCGATGAAGACCTGGTTGACCCGGGTGCCGGCGATCGGCTGGCCGGCTTCGAACTGCATGTAATCGAGCGATTTCTGGTGCGACGCGGAGCGAGCCTCGGGCACATGGTCGCCAATGGCAATCCCGGTATCCGGCGCCGTGCCCCAGGTGACCATGGGGGTGATCTCGGCAGCGTCCATTTCGATCTCGCGATCAAAACTTGCGCCGGGATCGCTGGCCAACTGCGACCAGCGCTCAACGGCTTCGTCCCAGGCGGCACCCTGGGGGACGAGCTTGCGGCCTTTCAGCCAGGCAAAGGTGGTGGCGTCGGGCGCGATCATGCCGGCGCGGGCGCCGGCCTCGATCGACATATTGCAGACCGTCATCCGGCCTTCCATGTCGAGCGCCTCGATCGCCTCGCCGGCATATTCGATCACGCTGCCCGTGCCGCCATCAATGCCGAGCCGGGCAATGATCGCCAGCACGATATCCTTGGCCGACACACCTGGTCCGGTGCGGCCATTGACGGTGACACGCAGGGATTTCGGCTTGCGCTGCAACAGGCACTGGCTGGCGAGCACATGGCCCACTTCCGTGGTGCCAATGCCGAAGGCGAGCGCCCCGAAGGCGCCATGGGTGGCGGTATGGCTGTCGCCACAGACAACCGTCATCCCCGGCTGGGTCGCGCCCAGTTCCGGGCCCATCACATGCACGACACCGCGATAATCGCTGCCCCAGCCATGCAGCGGGATGGCATGGGCGGCGGCATTCGCTTCGAGCATCTCGACCTGGAGCTGCGCCGCCTCGGTGGCATAGGGCGGCGTCTCGCCGGCGCTGAAGTCCAGCGTCGGCGTCGAATGATCGATCGTCGCCAGGGTGCGGTCCGGACGGCGCACTTTCAGACCGCGCGCGGCCAGGGCCGAGAAGGCCTGCGGCGAGGTCACTTCATGGATCAGATGCAGGTCGATATAGAGCACGCCAGGCGTCCCGGCGGTTTCCGCCGAGACCTGGTGGCTGTCCCAGACTTTTTCGAACAGGGAACGCGGCGTGCCGTCGTCAGGCGACATGCTGGACCTCCATGCCATTGCCATGGGCCGGGTGCAGCCAGCCATGACGATCCGGGGTCTCGCCCGAGAACAGGCCGAAGAAGCGTTTCTGCATCAGCTCGGCAATCGGGCCGCGACCCTCGCAGCGCACGACATGACCATCGACCGAGCGCACCGGGGTGATTTCCGCAGCCGTGCCTGTGAAGAAGATCTCGTCGGCGACGTAGAGGCTTTCGCGCGACAGGGTCTGTTCGCGCACATCATAGCCTTCGGCCTCGGCCAGCTTGATCACCGCATCGCGGGTCAGGCCGGACAGGATGGAGGCCGAGGTCGGTGGCGTGCGGATAATGCCATCGGAGACGACGAAGATATTCTCGCCCGCACCTTCGGAGACCAGGCCATTGACGTCCAGGCCAATGCCCTCGTCAAAGCCGCGCGAATGCGCCTCATGGCTGATCAGCACCGAGGAGAGATAATTGCCGCCGGCCTTGGCCCCCGTCGGGATGGTGTTCGGGGCCGGACGGTTCCAGCTCGAGATGCAGCAATTAACGCCCTGGGTCAGGGCCTCCTCGCCGAGATAGGCACCCCAGGGGAAGGCGGCGATACAGACTTCGATCTTGGTGTCCTTGCCCGGCAGGACGCCGATCCCCCCATAGCCGAAAAAGGCCACGGGGCGGATATAGGCGTCCTTGAGGCGGTTGCAGCGGATCACTTGTTTGCAGGCCTCCTCGAGCTCGGCCTCGGTATAGGGCAGTGGCATGTGATAGACGCGCGCCGAGTCGAACAGACGCCGGACATGTTCCTTCAACCGGAAGATTTGCGGGCCGTTCGGCGTGTCGTAGCAGCGGATGCCCTCGAACACCGAGGTCCCGTAATGCAGCGCGTGGCTGAGCACATGCGTCTGGGCATCGTGCCAGTCGACCAGCTCGCCATTGCGCCAGATGAAATCGGTTTCCTGAATTGCCATGATATTTCTCCTGGTCAGACGGCGATTGCCGGTTGGGGGTGGGCTTCGCCGGTCGTGTCAAAGGCTTGACCCCGGTCGAGGGTAAACAAGAAGGCGTCGATCGCGGCGGTGACGACATCCGGGCCGCGGGCGCGGCCAGAGACGTGTGTGCCGTTGAGATCGAGCCGGATCTCGGCGACGAAATCGCGGCCGGCCGGCGAATTGACGAGCCGGGTCTCCAGACCGATCACTGTGGCCGTGGTGCCGGTAATGCGCTGCACTGCGGCGAAGGCCGAGGCCATCGGCCCGTCGCCTGAGGCGATGTCGGAGACGCGGCCGCGTTCGGGGTGTTCCAGCTCGACGCGGGCGAATTGTTGCGGTCTCGGCCCGGTTGTCGTGCGCAATTCGGTACGCAACACCGTCCATTGGCAACCGCTTTGAGAGCGGTGCTCCATCAGCGCCACCAGATCGGCATCGGTCGCTTCGCCATGCTCATCGGCATAGGCCTTGAAGGCGATGAAGGTGGTGTGGAGCGTGTCCGGATCGGGCTGATAGCCCAGCTGGGACAGGCGTTGGGCCAGGGCGTGCTTGCCCGAATGCTTGCCGAGTACCAGTGCGCTGCCCGGCGAGCCGACGCTTTCCGGTGTCATGATTTCATAGGTGCGCCGGTCCGACAGCATGCCGTGCTGGTGAATGCCGGCCTCATGCGAGAAGGCATTCTTGCCGACAATCGCCTTGTTCGGTGACAGCGCCGCCCCGGTAACCCGGGTCAGCTTCTGGCTCGCCGGCCACAGACCGGTCGTGTCCAGATGGGTGTCGACACCATAGATGTCGGCGCGCACCCGCAGGGCCATCACGACTTCCTCGAGCGAGCAATTGCCGGCGCGCTCGCCGATGCCATTGATCGAGCACTCGATCTGGCGGGCGCCGCCCTGGACGGCGGCCAGGCTGTTGGCGACGGCCAGGCCGAGATCATCATGGCAATGGGCCGAGAAGATCACGTGTTCCGGCCGCTCCACCTTTTCAGTCAGACTGGCAAACAGGGCCCGAATTTCGCCCGGTTCGCTGACACCGACCGTGTCGGGCACATTGAGAACATCCGCGCCGAAGCTGGCGGCGCAGCTCATGGCCTCGATCAGAAATTCAGGCTCGGTGCGCAGCGCATCCTCGGCTGAAAACTCGATTTCGTCGAAGCGTCCGCGCGCATGCAACAGCGCCTTCTCGATCGCCCGCAAGACTTCCAGACGGGACATTTTCAGCTTGGCTTCGCGGTGGATCGGGCTGGTGGCGAGGAAGACATGCAGGCGTTTGCGCCGTGCCGGCTCCAGCGCCCGCGCAGCCGCGTCGACATCAGCCTCGCTGGCCCGCGCCAGTGAGCAGATGGTCGGGCCGGTGATCTCCGAGGCGATCTGCCGGATCGCTTCGCTATCGCCAGGTGAAGCGGCGGCAAAGCCGGCCTCGATCGTGTCGACGCGGACACGCTCCAGCATGCGCGCAATCGCCAGCTTGTCCGACGGCGACATCGAGAAGCCGGGGGCCTGCTCGCCATCGCGCAGTGTGGTGTCGAAGATGTAGACGCGTTCATCGGTTTGCGGGGCGCGCATTACGGTTGGCTTGGACATTCAGCCCTCCATTCATTTGCATTGGCGGGGGCCATGCCCGCGGTGAAGTCCAGCGCCCCCACGGGGGCGGCGATTACCGCATGAACGTCGAACAGGCGTTCGATCTGGCGCGTCAGCACGTCGATCTGGCGCGCACCGCCGCGGGCGGCGACATCGACCGTGACCCGGGCGCTGCCATTGCTCGG